>NZ_NEWJ01000081.1:0-10395 GCF_002135045.1 Halorubrum sp. SD683 | reverse complement strand
GACGAGCGCTCGTTTCAGGTTCAACATCGACCGAGCCTCCGCGCGCCGCCCCGCAGCGGTCGAGCCGGCCCGCGACGCCGTCGCCGTCGACGTGTTCGACGCGGCGGAGATGGACTACGACCCCGAACACGCGGACGCGATCGCCGAGTTCCTCGACGAGGCGGACTTCGATTACGCCGTCGGCAGCGTCCACGACCTCGACGGCGTCAACGTCCACACGCGCTCGCACTTCGCCGACAAGCCCGAGGCGGAGCGCCGCGAACTCGTCGACCGGTACTTCGAGCAGCTGGTCGCCCTGGTCGAGTCGGAGCTGTTCGCGATCGCCGCGCACCCAGACTTGGTCGAGCGCAACCCCCACCTCCGCGGGTTCGCGACCGAGGACCACTACGCCGCGGTCGCCGAGGCGTTCCGCGACTCGCGGACCGTCCCGGAGATCAACGCCGGGCGGCTGCTCGACGGCTACGGCGAGTTCCACCCGGCCCCCGCCTTCCTCGACCGCCTCGTCGACGCCGGCGTCGACGTGAGCGTCGGGACCGACAGCCACGAGCCCGACGTGATCGATCCCCGGGTACAAGAGATCGAGACGGAACTCGACCGTCGCGGGCTGGAGCCGGTCCCCCTCGACCGGATCGTCGCGGACGCCTGACGCGGTCGCTCACGCCCTCGAGAGAGCGACCTTCGAAAACGCAGCTATTTCCTCGTGTGATTTCGGCTTACGCCTCGTCAAACAGCGCAGCGCTTCGCGCTGCTGGCTCGCCCCGGCTTACGCCGGATCGGACGACGGGAATCGGAGATTCGCTCGCCCGACGAAGCTACGCTTCGTCGAACACCGATAGGCTCGCTCCGCTCTCCTATCGAGTTCGACTTCGGCTTACGCTTCGTCGAACAACGTCTCGCCCTCGACCATGTGGTCCTCGACGGCGTCCATGTCGAGCGTGACGCCGAGGCCCGGCTCCTCCGGCACCTCGATGTACCCGTCCTCGATCACACTCTCCTCGACGAGGTCCTCCCACCAGCCGAGCTCGTAGGAGTGGTACTCGATGGCGAGCGAGTTCGGGATGGCGGCGCCGACGTGCGCCGCGGCCATCGTCGCGACCGGCGAGGCGACGTTGTGCATCGCGACCGGCACGTAGTACTGGTTCGCGATGTCGGCGATCTTGCGGGTCTCGCGCATGCCGCCGACCTTCGGCAGGTCGGGCGCGACGATGTCGACCGCCTGGTTCTCGATGAGCCGGCGGAGCTCGGTGACGCGGTAGCGGTTTTCGCCGACCGCGATCGGCGTGACCGTGTTCTTCGTGACCTCCTCCTGGACTTCGAGGTTCTCCGGCGGGACGGGGTCTTCGAGCCACCACACGTTGTGCTCCTCGATGGCGTCCGCGAGGCGCTTCGCGGAGCCGCCCGAGAACGTCCAGTGGCAGTCGAAGGAGACGTCCGCCTTGTCCTTCACGCGCTCGGTGACCTTCTCGACGATCTCCGCCTTGTGGCGGATCTCGCCGGGGCGGAGGTGGCGGTTCGCGCGGTCCTTCTCGTGGCCCGAGGGGACGTCGAGGTCGAACTTCAGCGCGTCGTAGCCGAGTTCGTCGACGACGCGCTCGGCCTCGTCGGCGCAGGCCTCGGGGTCCGCCTCGTCCTCGGTGTGACAGTCGCAGTAGACGCGCATCTCGTCGCGGTACTTCCCCCCGAGCAACTGGTAGGCGGGCACGTCGAGAATCTTGCCGGCGAGGTCGTGGAGCGCGACTTCGATGCCGGAGATGGCCGTGACCGTGACGCCCTCGACGGAGCCCTCGCCGGACATCTTCTGGATCAGGTGCTCGTAGAGGCGGTCGATGTCGAGCGGGTTCTCGCCGATCACGAACGGCTTCATGCGCTCGATCAGCTCCGGGACGCCGGCGCCCCAGTACGCTTCGCCGGTGCCGACCACGCCCGCGTCGGTGTAGACGCGGACGAGCGTCCACGGGAAGTTCCCGTCGACCATCGTCGTCTGGACGTCCGTGATCTCGACGTTGCGATCGCCGCCGCGCGTCCCCGTGGTCCCCATCGTCTCGGCGGAGAGCTCCCGCATCGTGTACTCCGCGTTCGGGTCGTGGAGCGACTCGTAGTTCCGGCTCATACCCCCCGATTTATTCGGAACAGGGTAAACGTTTACCATCGGGCGTGGGACGCCTGAACAGGTGGCTTTTCATCCCCGTGCGCGCAACGGGTGGGCATGGTCGAAATCACGGATTCTCTCGCGTGTCTGTACACGGGTCGGGTCGAGTCCCGCGGCGACGACTACGTCGTCACCGTCCCCGCGTCGGAGATCGAACACGGAAGCGTCAGCGTCGGCGAGACGTACCGGATCGCCGTCCTCGACCGCTCCGACGGCGAGCCCTCGGCGGCGGCCGACGACGGCGCCGCGTCGTCCGTTCCCGACGCCGACGCCGACGCCAGCGGCCCCCCGTCCGACGGGGGCGATCGACCCACCTCTCGCGGGGCCGCCGGGGCCGTCCAACCCGACCCGCCCGTCTCGGAGGGAGAGGTCCGCGAGGTGACGATCGAGACGCTGGGCGACAAGGGCGACGGGATCGCGAAGATCGAACGCGGTTACGTCGTCATCGTCCCCGACGCCGAGCCCGGCGAGGAGCCGACCGTCGAGATCACGAGCGTCCGGGAGAACGTCTCGTTCGCGAACGTCGTCGAGGAGTAGCGCCGCGCTGCGAGGTCGCGAGACCCTTCGAGGCCGCCGTCACCCGTCTCTCTCTACGCGGCCTTCCTCGGGCGGCTCGGCCCGCGAAAACAGCGCCCGGAGGTTCGACGGCGAGAAGAACGAGGACGGCTCGTCCATGTGGACGCCGATCTCGCCCGAGAGCGCCCGCAGCCCGACCCGCTGGACCGGCTCCGGCAGCGAGTAGCACCGCCGTATCGCCTTCCCGAGCCGGATCTCCGTCGACAGCTCCTCGCGCCACTCCGACTCGTAGTCGGCGAGCGTCGCCGGGTCGCGCGGGTCGATCGCCGCCGCGGCGACGTCGGCCGCGCGCATCCCGTATAAGATTCCGCCCCCGGTGAACGGCTTCGTCTGCGCGGCGGCGTCGCCGATCAGGAAGCCGCGGTCGCTCGTCGTCCGCGCCGGCGGTCCCACGGGGATCGCGCCTGAGCAGCGACGGTCCGTCGTCGCGCCGTACGCGTCCGTGAGCCGGTCGAAGCCCGCCGACACGTCCTCGCTCGGCGGCGCCGCGAGCCCGTACTCGACGCCGGCGTCGCCGCGGGGGATCCGCCACGCGAAGAACGTCGGCGCGGTGAGGTGGACGTCGACGTAGTCGCCCGCGTCCGCCGCGTCGTCGAACGCGAGGACGCCGTGGAGCAGTTCGTCCGGCTCCGGGAGGTCGAGCGCGCGGCGCACCCGCGAGGTCGGACCGTCGCACCCGGCGACCATGCGCGCCTCGAAGCGCTCGGTGGCGCCGTCCGCGAGGCTAGCCTCGACGACGACGCGGTCGCCGCGCTCGTCGACCGAGACGACGGTGTGGCCCTCCCGGAGGTCCGCGCCCGCGTCCTCGGCGAGGTCCGCC
Organism: Halorubrum sp. SD683; assembly: GCF_002135045.1. NCBI lineage: Archaea > Methanobacteriati > Methanobacteriota > Halobacteria > Halobacteriales > Haloferacaceae > Halorubrum > Halorubrum sp. SD683. The sequence goes on along the minus strand of NZ_NEWJ01000081.1, from coordinate 6,850 downwards.
AAGGTCCGATCGAGGCCGACCCGGTCGATCACGTTCGACACGGGCTCCCGCTTGTAGAACGGATAGGGGGCCGACTCCGGCCCGCCGACGTGGAACCGCGCGCCGAACACTCGGTTCTGCCGGAGCCGGTCTACCGCCCCGTCGTCGACGTACTCCCAGAGGTCCGTCGAGACGTGGCCGGAGCAGGCCAGCGGTTCGCCGACGGTCCCCGACTCCAGCAGGAGGACCTCGCGTCCCGCCTCGGCGGCCCGGCGCGCGAACCGCGACCCGGCCGGCCCCGCTCCGACGACGACGAAGTCGTACACGCCCGTAATCACCGTCCCGAGACGGCTAAACGGTTCCGGCTCCCGACCGGTTCGCGGATCACTCGTCGCCGCCGAGCCACGCGAGCGCCGCGTCGAGGTCGGTCCGGGGCGGCGAGCAGGCGAACCCCTCGCAGACGTAGGCGGTCGGCTCGCCGTCGGTCGCGTCCCGGTCCGCCCAGATCGGCGGGGCCTCGACCATGTCGAGGCGGTCGAGCCACTCGTCAAGCCCCGCGTCCGTAGCCGGGCGCGGCGCGACGAGCGCGCCCGGCAGGTACCGCTCGCCGAGCGTCTCGCGCCACTCGTCCGGCACCTCGTCGGCGGCGACCGTCACCTCGATCCCCCCGGTCTCGACGAGGTCCGCGGCCCGGACGAGCGAGGCGTGTTCGAGCGGACCGCCGCGGATCCGGTCGGCGTGGGTCGTCACGACGCGCTCGGCGATCTCACGGAACTCCCCGCCGGTCCGGAACCCGTCGAGGAGCGCGAGCGTCTCGGCCGCGACGCCGAGGCTCGACGGCGTCGACCGGTCGGTGAACTCCTGCGGCCGGGCGATGAGCGGGCCCGCGTCGGCGCGCTCTCCCGCCCCGCCGGTCCCGTCCCCGTCGAGGTCGCGCGTGAAGTATATCGTATCGTCGTCCGCGTCGTAGAACTCCGCGACGAGCGCGTCGGCCAGATCTAAGGCGAATCCGAGCGCCTCCGGGTCGCCGGTCGCGGCGTAGGTGTCGAGCGCGCCGCGGGCGAGGAATGCGTAGTCGTCAAGGTACCCCGGCCCGCGCACGTCGCCGTCGAGCCAGCGTCGGGCGAGCGCGCCGGTCTCGGCGTCGGGGTCGTAGAGCCGGTCGCGGCAGAAGTCGAGTGCCTCGCGGGCGCTCTCGGCGTACGGCTCGCCGAGAGCGTCCCCGGCCCGCGCGAACGCCGAGATCGCACGCCCGTTCCACGCCGCTAGCACCTTCCCGTCGCGGGCGGGCCGCGGTCGCGACTCGCGGGCGTCGAACAGCGCCGTGCGCGCCTCGGTCAGCGTCTCGCGGACCGCCTCGGGCGACTGCTCGCGGTCCGCGGCCAGCTCCGCGACCGACGCCGCGACCGTCGGGACCGTCGAGCCGCGCTCGAAGTTCCCGCCGGGCCGGATCCCGTACCGCTCCTTCGCCAGCGACGCCGCTGGCTCGTCGAGGACGGCGTCCACCTCCTCGGGCGTCCAGACGTAGAAGGCGCCCTCCACGTCCTCGCCGTCGCTCGCGCCCTCGCCGTCTCCGCGGCTCGCATCCTCGTCGTCCCGGCGGCTCGCGGGCTGTCGGCTCCGCGCGTCGAGCGTGCTGAAGAAGGCGCCGCCCTCGTGTCGCAGCTCGCGGTCGAGGAACGCTAGCGACTCGCTCGCGACGCGAGCGTACCTCGGGTCGCCGGTGAGCCGGTAGCCGTCGAGGTAGACCATCGGTAGTTCGGCGTTGTCGTACAGCATCTTCTCGAAGTGGGGAACGGTCCACTCGCGGTCGACCGCGTAGCGGTGGAACCCGCCGCCGATCTGATCGTACATCCCCCCGTCGGCCATCCCGTCGAGGGTTCCGGTCGCGGCCGACAGGAGCGCGTCGCGGCCGCGGCCGGCGTACGCCCGCATCAGGAGGTCGATCCGGCCCGGCATCGGGAACTTCGCGCCGCCGCTCCCGAAGCCGCCGTGTTCCTCGTCGTAGCCGCGCAGCGCGGCCGCCGCGGCCGTGTCGAGCAGGTCGTCGCCGGGCGGCGAGGCGCCCCCCTCCTCCGAAGCCGGCGGTTCCGGCGTCGGCACCGACTCCAGCTCGTCACGCGCGCTCTCGGCCCACTGGTCGGCGCGCCGCTCCATCTCCTCGCGCTGCTCGGGGTCGCTCCACGAGTCGGCGATGCGCTCGCAGAGCTCGCGGAACCCGGGCTGGTTCCGCCGCGGCTCGGGCGGGAAGTACGTCCCGACGTAGAACGGCTTCCCCTCGGGCGTACACCACGCCGAGAGCGGCCACCCGCCCCCGCCGGTGACGAGCTGGGAGACGGTCATGAACGTGCTGTCGACGTCCGGGCGCTCCTCGCGGTCGACTTTAATCGGGACGAACGAGTCGTTCACGACCGCCGCGACCGACTCGTCCTCGAAGCTCTCCTCGGCCATGACGTGACACCAGTGACACGAGGAGTAGCCGATGGAAACGAACACCGGCGCGTCGTGCTCGCGGGCGCGCTCGAACGCCGCGTCGCCCCACGGCTGCCAGTTGACGGGGTTGTCGGCGTGCTGTCGGAGGTAGGGACTCGCCTCCCCGTCGAGGCGGTTCCGCTCGGTCGGCTGTGACATGGGCCCGGTTCGGCCCGGCGCGACAAAAGGCGTCCGGGGCGCGCCGAGCGCCGCCGCCCGCGACGCGGGTATCCACGAACGAGCATATATCGGGCCGCGGAGAGAGTAAGGTTTACACTACCGTGCGGTCACCCGTCGGGCATGACGGAGACCGTGCTGCTTGTGGGGGGCGGCGGCCGCGAACACGCGCTCGCCCGAGCGGTGGCTGACGACTGCGCGCTGTACGCCTGCGCGAGCGTCCGGAACCCGGGGATCCGGCGCCTCGCGGACGGGTTCGAGTCGATCGACGAGACCGACGCCGAGGCCGTCGCCGAGTACGCGACCGCGGTCGGCGCGGACCTTGCGGTCATCGGCCCGGAGTCGGCGCTGGAGGCCGGCGTCGCGGACGCCCTCGACGACGCCGGCGTCTACGCGTTCGGTCCGCGGGCCGCGGAGGCCCGCCTGGAGACGGACAAGGCGTACCAGCGGGAGTTCATGGAGCGGAACGCGATCCCCGGCTGCCCGGACTACGCCGTGTTCGACGACACCGAGGCAGCCTGCCAGCACATCGACGAGTACGACGGCGACCTCGCGGTCAAGCCCGCCGGGCTTACCGGTGGCAAGGGCGTGAAAGTGATCGGCGACCAAGTGACGGCGGCGGAGGCCAAGGCGTACCTCCGCGACTCCGACTACGACCGCGTCGTCCTCGAGGAGCGGCTCGTCGGCGAGGAGTTCACGGTTCAGGCGTTCGTCGCGAACAGAGACGTGCGGACGACCCCCGCGGTCCAGGATCACAAGCGCGCCTACGAGGGCGATGAGGGACCGAACACCGGCGGGATGGGGTCGTACACCGACACCGGCCGCTCGCTCCCGTTCATGGCCGAGGGCGACTACGAGGCCGCGGTCGACGTGCTGGAGGCCGTCGTCGACGCGCTCCCCGACTACAAGGGCGTCCTCTACGGACAGTTCATGCTCACCGACGAGGGGCCGAAGGTCGTCGAATTCAACGCGCGGTTCGGCGACCCCGAGGCGATGAACACGCTGCCCGTCCTCGACACGCCGTTCGTCGACGTGCTCGCCGCCGCTCGCGACGGCGACGCGCTCCCAGAGCTCGACTTCTCCGGCGAGGCGACCGTCTGTAAGTACGCGGTCCCCGACGGCTACCCGACCGACCCTGACGCGGGCGCGGCGATCGCGGTCGACGAGGAGAGCGCGGGGGACGCGCTCCTCTACTACGCCAGCGTCGACGAGCGCGACGGCGGGCTGTACACCACCACCTCGCGGGCGTTCGCCGTCGTCGGCCGCGGTGACTCGATCGCGGCCGCCGAGGCGCAAGCGGAGGACGCCCTGGCCGCCGCGGGCGACCGCGTCCGCATCCGCCACGACATCGGGACCGCCGACCTCGTCCAGCGCCGGATCGACCACATGGACGAGCTGCGACCCTGAACCGGCCCGGCCGCTCGGTCGGCGGGTCGGCGGCCCGGAGCGACCCTTTTATCCCCTCCGTCCGAACGGCGTGACGTGACAGACGACGACCCAGACGCGACGCGCGAGGATTTGTCCCGAAGCGACCGCCTCGACAGGTTCCCGACGCCGGGCGTCCGGAACTCCCTGTGGTCGTGGCCGGACGCGAAGTCGCCGCTCGCGGTCGTCCGCAACTACGTCGTCATCGTCCTCGCGCGGATCTGCCCGAGCCTCCGGCTGAAGAACTGGCTGCTCCGGCGGATCGGCGTCGCGGTCGGGGAGGGCGTCTCGTGGGGGCTGGAGTCGACACCGGACGTGTTCTGGCCGGAGCGGATCCGGGTCGACGACGACGCGATAATCGGGTACGACGCCACGCTGCTGTGTCACGAGTTCCTCCACGAGGAGTACCGGCTCGGCGACGTTGTCGTCGAGGAGCAGGCGATGATCGGCGCCGGGGCGGTCGTACTCCCCGGCGTCACGATCGGTGAGGGCGCGCGCGTCGCCGCGAACTCGCTCGTCGCGGAGGACGTGCCGCCGGGCGCGACCGTCGCGGGGGTCCCGGCCGAGGTCGTCTCGCGGTCGGACCCGGCCGCGAGCGACGACTGACCGGGGGGCTACGCGGCAGCGGTTTACACGGCGTCGTCGTCCGCGTCGCCGCCGTCGCTCGCGGTCCGTTCCTCCTCCGCGTCGGTGATGTGTGCCTCGGTGCTCACCCGTTCGAGGTCGACGCCGACCTCCTCGGCGACGGCGTCGAGGACGGCCCGCTGCTCGGCCATCTCGTTTTCGAGCGTCTTGACGCGCTCGGAGGTGTCTATCACCGTCTCCTGCGTCTCGTCGACCTCGTCGCGGAGCTCGCTGATCTTCTTGTAGGTGCGCTCCGCGCGGTCGGCGAGCGTCTGGATCTTCTTCGCGGTGTCCCCGAATCCCATACCGACGCGTCGGTCCGGCGATACGTGTGCTTTTCCGTTCGGTGCGGCCCTCCCGAACCGTCGGTTCGCCGACCGCCGCGGCCCCGACCGACGGTGGACTTTTGCCCGACTCGCCCCTGATACGGGTATGAGCGTGGACCGGATCCTCCTGACCAACGACGACGGCGTCGACGCCGCGGGACTGCGCGCGCTGTACGACGCGCTCGCCGAGGAGCACGCGGTGACCGTCGTCGCGCCCGCGGCCGACCAGTCGTCCGTCGGCCGTCTGCTCTCCGAGGACGTGGCCGTCGAGGACCACGAACTCGGATACGTCGTCGACGGCACCCCCGTCGACTGCGTCGTCGCGGGGCTCGACGAGCTCGTCCCGGAGGTCGACGCGGTCGTCGCGGGCTGTAACGAGGGCGCGAACCTCGGGGCGTACACGCTCGGGCGGTCGGGGACCGTCTCGGCGGCGGTCGAGGCGGCGTTCTTCGACGTGCCCGCGGTGGCGGCCTCGATGTACGTGCCCGGCGGCGACGATTGGTGGAAACGCGAGTTCGAGGGCGCCGACTTCGCGCACGCGGCCCGGGCGACGCGGTTCCTCGTCGACGAGGCGGTCGAGGCGGGCGTGTTCGACCGCGCGGACTACCTCAACATCAACGCGCCGATCGCGGACGAGGACCGCGCACCGCTCCGCGTCACGACCCCCTCGACATGGTACGGGCTGCGCGCGGAACGAAACGGGGACGGTCGCGTCGGGTTCTCCGATCCGATCTGGGGCCTGATGAACGACGACGACGTCCCAGACCCCGTCGGCACCGACCGGCGCGCCGTCGTCGACGGCGAGGTGTCCGTCTCGCCGCTATCGGTCCCCCACGCCGCCGAGCCGGAGGCGGGCCTCGACGAGCTGGCGGAGGCCTACGAGGCGACAGTGCGGTCGTGAAAAGCGGGCCGCGCTACTCGCCGTCGCCGGTGCTGACGGTCACCTTCGCCTCGCTCAGGACGCGGTCGCCCATCTCGTAGCCGGGCTCGTACACCTCGTGGACGGTCCCCTCCGGGCGCTCGCTATCGACGCGGAGCATCACCTGATGGCGCGCAGGGTCGACCTCCTCGCCCGGCTCGGGGTCGATCGCCTCGACGCCCTCCTCGGCGAGCACGTCGTCGAACTTCTCCAGCGTCGACTCGACGCCGGGGCGGAGGTCGCTCCCCTCGTCTTGGTCGAGCGCGCGCAGCAGGTCGTTCCGGACCGGCGTGAGCCGCTCGACGAGCGCCTCGGAGGCGCGCTCCCGGATGTCCTCCTGCTTCCGCTTCGCGCGCTCCTTGTAGTTGCTGAAGTCGGCCTTCACGCGGGCGAGCTTGCTCGTCAGCTCTTCGACCTCCTCGTCGCGCTCGCGGAGCGCCTCGCGGGTCTCGGCGAGGTCCGCCTCCAGCGCCGCCACCTCGCGGGCGAGCGCCTCGTCGTGCTCGGCGACGGCCGCGGCCAGCGCCTCGCTCTCGGCGCGGGCGCCGCCGTCGTCGCCGGCGGCCGACTCCCCGCTCGCTCCGTCGGCGGTCGCCTCCGCCGTGCCGTTCGCTCTCGCCGCGTCGCCCTCGTCGTCGGCGGACTCGACATCGACGGCGTCGTCGTCGCTCATACCCGATGGAAGTCGGTCGGCGGGGATAAGCGTTCAGAACCGCGGCGAGGTCGACCCAGCGCTCCGCGATCTCGTCGGCGAGGTCGTCGACGCCGAACACCTCTCCGACGCCGCGGTCGACGCCGACTAGGCCCCGAGCGTCACGGCGCTGACGGGGATCGTCTCCATCGCCGTCGACGACGGCAACGAGCGGTGGACCGTCGGCGGGTGGGGCGCGGCCTACGAGGACGTGGAGGCCGACCGGATCCACGTGAC
>NZ_NEWJ01000080.1:0-10785 GCF_002135045.1 Halorubrum sp. SD683 | reverse complement strand
ATCGCCTCACACAGTATCTCCGAGCGTTCCAACTCAGACGAGAACTCTACCGCAAACCCGGACGAGAAGCGCTCAAAGACGCCGTCAAAGCCACTCTCTGAAATCAACAATGTGCTACACAAGAGCGGTGCCGTATATGTCCTCGTACGCGGGGTTCACGAAGAGGAGCTCCGACCAGTCCGCGTCGAACATCCAGAGGACGTCGCCGGAGACCGCCGCGATTTCTTTGAGGTGGGAGGTGGCCTCCGTGCGCTGCCGCTCGGCGCGGACGCGGTCGGTCACGTCCCGCGAGCTGACGACGTACCCGTCGAGTTCGTCGTCGGTGAGATTCGACATCCGGCTCTCCAGCCAGACCCACGACCCGTCCGCAGTGCGGTGGCGGTACTCGACGGTCTCCTCGGCGAACCCGTCGCTGGTGATCGTTCGCTGGAACGCCGCACGGACCGCCTCACGGTCGTCCGGGTGTATGTACTCGAAGGCGACCTCGCCCACGAGCTCCGCCGGCGGGATGCCGAGAATCCGCTCTGAAGCCCCGTTGACGAACGTGAACCGACCTTCGTCGTCGACCAGGGCGATCTTGTCCTGGGCCTGATCGAGCAGCAGCCCGAGCGGTTCGGACCCGTTCATTCCCTCATGCTCCCACGCGTACGCGTATAACCGTCACGGCCGTTCGCGTCCGTCGGCGGTCACGGACGAACTACGCCACCGGAAGGGACCACGGCGTGTCGGGACACGATCAGACGGTCCGAGTGGACCCCGTTCAGTCGTCGCTCGCCGAGAGCGCCTCTCGAATCTCTTCCAGCTTGAAATAGGATGCGAGACCGAGTATCGTCACGGGCCACAGACCGACGAACTGCCCGCGCTGCTTGTCGCCGCGCACGTAGTAGAAGTACAGCGCGAGCGCCACCGACCCCACGGACGCGAACACCGCGGGTCCGAGTCCGTCACTACCGACCTCTTCGACAACTTCTGCCGCCGTCTCTTCTGTTGTATCGCTCACATACGATTAAGGCCCCAGACGGTCATATGTGTTTCCTTGCTGTGAGCCCTACTTCGGGCCGTATTCGTCTCACGTCGCCGGCGGCGGCGTCACGATGACCCCGACCGCTCGCTCCGAAACACGAGCACGAAGATCAGGACCGACAGCACGATCATGACCGCCGCGAACACGCGCTCGTCGTCTGTCACAGCGTCGACCGGATCTTGGAGCATACGTCCGGTACGGCCCCCACGCTAATGTATCTCGGTATCAGCGGCGAACGCGACTCGTCCCCGTCAACACTGGCGACTCCCCACGAGCGGACGCCGTCGCTCGGACCGCCGACGGCCGGCCAACCTTCCCGCGAACGGCGGTGTTCAGATAAGGATTGAAAGGTGAGGCGGTGCGTTTTCAAAGTGTTCTATGCCCAAAAACGACCGCCTCAACGGCTGTTTAGACGATATCAACTTAGAGTTTGTGGAGCGAGAAGCAACACCGCGGCTGTTGATGAAGCTCAGTATTCAGCTTCATTTGGCTGGATTATCGCTTTCAAATACTGTTTCGTTTCTTGAGGTATTCGGTGTTGATCGGGTTCGCTCCACCGTTCATAACTGGGTTCACAAGTCCGATCTACAGCCGGAGTCTGGGCGAAGCCCGAATCACGTTGCGGTCGATGAAACTGTGATTCGACTTAACGATGAACAATATTGGCTGTACGCTGCTGTCGATCCGGAAACGAACGATCTGCTCCATACGCAGCTTGAACCGACAAGAAACAATGCGATCGCAGATCAGTTTTTCGCAGATCTCCGCGAGAAACACGACGTAGATGACGCGATTATTCTCGTCGATGGCGCAGCTCCACTTCAGCGAGCCTGTCGAAAGCATGACCTCGATTTCAGATACGAACGACATGGAAATCGGAACAGCGTTGAACGTGTATTTCGTGAGGTAAAACGCAGAACTATCTGTTTCTCAAACTGTTTCAGTAACGCTGAAGCAGAAACAGCAAACGAGTGGCTGAGATCGTTCGCCTTCGCATGGAATCAGCTTATCTGAACACTACCGACCCGGCCCCTTTCGGCCCGACTGCCAACGGTCCGTCGACGGTAGCGCAGACGGGTCGGGGGCGAGCGCGGGTACGCGGGACAGGCACGATACGAGTCGGAAACCGACGCTTATGTACGGACGTGGGCGGTAGCCGCGCGACATGGACGTACCCGATCCCGGACCGCGGTGGGGAGCGGTCGAGGAGGACGCGGAGTCGACGGCAGCGGCGTACCGAGAGCGCGGCTGGACCGCCGTCGCCGGACACCCCGGACAGGTGAACCCGGTCGCCGACGCGGCCCGCGTCGACGTGTTGTTACCGGAGTCGGAGTTCGAGGCGGCGCTCGAGGCGGTCGACGAGGCCGCGATCGACGGCGTCGACGTGTACGCGGGCGCCGCGGACGGCGTCGCGTACCGGCTGGTGGTCGCGACCGACGAGGCGGCGGCGGTGGCGCTCTGTATTCCGACGTACATCGGCGACGAAGACCTCGCCTCGCTGCGCGCGGCCGCGGCGGCGAACGGCGCGCTCACGGTCCGGCTGCGCCCGCTCGACGACCGCGACCACGTCGCGATCGCGATCGACGACCCCGCGGTGTTCTTCGACGCGCCCGAGTCGTGAGAACCACACTCGTGGGGTTTTCTCCCCGCGTGCGACTTCGACATGTTCATACTTGTGCGATCACGATCATTAGTATGAACCGCGCAGAGAAGGCGGCCCTCCAGCTACAGGCGGTCGCCGTGTTGCGGATGCTGAAGGAGACGCGAACGTACGAGGAGCTGTCCGCGGTGACCGGGCTGCCCGCTGGCGACCTGAACCGGTACGTGAACGGGCACGTCCTGCCCGGCACCGACCGCGCGAGCGAGGTGGTCGAGTCGGTCGGGCGCGAGGCGCTCGCCGACGAGCTGGTCGCGCGCGTCGAGTTCGACGACGAGGGCTACGTCGACAACTCCGGCGTCGTCTTCGACCAGTCGTTCCTCGACCTCGTGGCGCCTGTGGCGGCGGAGACGTTCGAGTTCGAGTCGCCGGACGTGGTGTTGACGGCCGCAACGGACGGGATCACGCTCGGCGCGGCGATGGCCTCCTTCTTCGACGCACGCCTGGCGTACGCGAAGAAGTCGAAGGAGACCGCCGTCGAGGAGTTCATCGAGTCGCGCCAGCGGCTCGCCTCGGGCATCGAGCTCACCTACTACCTCCCCGCGAGCGCCGTCGACGCCGGCGACACGGTGTTGGTCGTCGACGACCTGATCCGGTCGGGCGAGACGCAAGAGCTCCTCTTGGACATCGCGCTCCAAGGCGACGCTGACGTTACCGGCGTGTTCGCGCTCATCGCCGTTGGCGACGAGGGGATGGACCGCGCGCGAGCGATCACCGACGCGCCGGTCGGCGCGCTGACCACGTTCGAGTAGCCACGTTCGCGCATACTCTTCGAGAATAAACAGGACTTTTTCGCGTTTTAATGCGCGTTTGTGTATATCTGAGCGCTTCGTTCAGCAAAGCTTATCACTCGATCCCGGGGAACATCTACCCGTTCAATGGGCCTTTCAGACACGCTCGCCGAGCGGTTCGACGTGGAGTCGCACGGGTCGGACGTCCGCACCGAACTGGTCGCCGGGCTCACGACGTTCCTCGCGATGTCGTACATCATCGTCGTGAACCCGTTCATCCTGGCCGACGCGATCCAGATCCCCGGGTACGAGTTCTTCGAGGTGGTCCAGATGATCGCCATCGCGACCGTCCTCTCGGCGGCGGTGGGGACGGCCGTGATGGCGCTGTACGCGAACCGGCCGTTCGGGCTCGCGCCCGGGCTCGGGCTCAACGCCTTCTTCGCGTACACCGTCGTGCTGGGGCTCGGCGTGCCGTGGCAGACGGCGCTGGCCGCCGTCTTCGTCGAGGGGGTCCTGTTCATACTCCTGACCCTCGTCGGCGCGCGCGAGTACGTCATCCGGCTGTTCCCGGAGCCGGTGAAGCGCTCGGTCGGGGCCGGCATCGGCCTGTTCCTGCTTTTCATCGGGCTTCAGGAGCTCCAGATCGTCGTGCCGGACGAGGCGACGCTGGTCACGCTCGGCGGCGTCTTCGCGAACCCGTGGGCGATCCTCGGGGTCTTGGGGCTGGTGCTGACGTTCGTGCTGTGGGCGCGGAACGTCACGGGCGCCATCGTCATCGGCATCGCGACCACATCGATTGCCGGCTGGGCGCTCACTCTCGGCGGCGTCTTCGCCCGCGGGACGGTCACGCCGGAGACGCTGCCGTCGGCGCAGTACGACATCACGCCGCTCGCGGGCGCGTTCGTCGACGGGCTGGCGAACATCGACCCGCTCACGTTCGTGCTGGTCGTGTTCACGTTCTTCTTCGTGGACTTCTTCGACACCGCGGGGACGCTCATCGGCGTCTCGCAGTTCGGCGACTTCCTCGACGATGACGGCGACCTCCCCGACATGGACAAGCCGCTGATGGCCGACGCCGTCGGGACCACCTTCGGCGCGATGGTCGGCACCTCGACGGTGACGACGTTCATCGAGTCGTCCGCGGGCGTCGAGGAGGGCGGTCGCACCGGGCTCACCGCCCTGGTCGTCGCCGCGCTGTTCCTCGCGTCGCTCGCCGTGATCCCCGTCGTCGCCGCGATCCCCGAGTACGCCTCCTTCATCGCGCTGATCGTCGTCGGCGTGATGATGCTTCAGGGGCTCGTCGAGGTCGACTGGGACGATCCCGCGTGGGCCGTCTCCGCCGGGCTCACGGTCACCGTGATGCCGTTCGCCTACTCCATCGCCGACGGACTGGCGGCCGGTATCGTCGCGTACCCGATCATCAAGCTCGCGGTCGGCGAGGGCGACGAGGTCGCGCTCGGGCAGTACGCCATCGCCGCGCTGCTGGCGGTCTACTACGTCCTCTCGACCGCCGATCTCATCCTCTGAGCGGGGCCGGGCGGGGCTCCTCCGGGCGCCCCGGCGGAGTCCTCTTGAAGCGTCGGAACGCAGACGGGAATGAGCGATCCGACCCATGTCTGACGCACCCGACGACGCCGACCGTTCCGTGACCGTCGCGGACCGCGAGGGACACGCGGGCGATCCGGTCCGCGAACTCGCGCTCGACTGCGTCGTGGCCGGCATCGAGGCGGCGCACCCGGCCGGAGTGGTCGACGACGCCCTCGCGCTGGACGGCGACCGGCTGACGGTCGCGGGCGTCGAGGACGCGAGCACGGCCCACGACGACGCGACGGCCGCCTACGACCTCGCCGCGTACGACCGCGTGCTGGTCGTCGGGGCGGGCAACGCGGCGGGCCACTTCGCGGCCGCGGTCGAGCGGCTCCTCGGCGGCCGGATAGCTGAGGGCGCGGTAGTCACGGACGACCCCGTCGAGACCGAGCGGGTCGCCGTCCTCCCCGGCGACCACCCGACGCCGAGCGAGACGGGCGTCGAGAGCGCCCGTCGGGTGCGGGCGCTCACGGCCGACGCCGGCGCCGACGACCTCGTGATTGGCCTGCTCACGGGCGGCGGGAGCGCGCTGCTGGCCGCGCCCGCCGACGGGATCGGGCTTGACGACCTGCGCGAGACGACCGAGGCGCTGCTGGCCAGCGGCGCGACTATCGACGAGATCAACGCGGTCCGCAAACACCTCTCGGCGGTGAAGGGGGGACGGCTGGCCCGGGCGGCCGCCCCCGCCGACGTCCTCGGCCTCGCGATCAGCGACGTGACCGGCGACGACCCGGCGGTGATCGCGAGCGGCCCGCTCTCGCCCGACCCGACGACCTACGCGGACGCGAACGCGGTCCTCGACCGGTACGGGGTCGACACCCCGGACGCCGTGACCGCGCGGCTCGACCGCGGCGCCGCAGGCGAGGTCGCGGAGACCCCCGAGACGGGCGACCCGGCGTTCGACGGCGTCGGGGTCCGGATCGTCGCGAGCGCGCGGACGGCCCTGAACGCGGCCCGGGAGGTCGCCGCGGCGCGGGGGTACGACCCGCTCGTGCTCTCCTCGCGGGTGCGCGGCGAGGCGCGGGAGGCGGCGAAGACCCACGCGGCGGTCGGCGAGGAGTGCCGGGCGGCGGGCGACCCGGTCGCTCCGCCCGCGGTCCTCCTCTCGGCCGGCGAGGTGACGGTGACGCTCGGGGCGGACCCCGGCGAGGGCGGGCCGAACGGGGAGTTCGCGCTGTCGGCGGCGGCCGAGCTCGACGCGTCGGGGCGCGACGGCGAGGGGATCGCCGTCGCGAGCGTCGACACCGACGGTATCGACGGCGCGACGGACGCGGCCGGCGCGCTGATCGACGACCGCCTCGTCGGCGACGGCCCCGAGGCCACCCTGGGCCGCGATGCGGCCGCGGCCGCGCTCGACGAGCACGACGCGTACCCGCTGCTCGACGGGGCGGACGCGCTGGTCCGCACGGGACCGACCGGGACGAACGTCAACGACCTGCGCGCGGTGGTGGTCGGCGGACGCGTTGCGGGGTCTGAGGCGAGCGGATCGCGTTCGGAAGGGACTAAGTGACGGCCGGCGAATTTTGCGGCATGCAGACGCTGCTCCTCAACGCGGACGACGTAGACGAGAACGCCGAGATGGACCGGGTAATCGACGCGGTCCGCGGCGCGTTTACCGCCTACGAGCGCGGCGACGCCAAGATGCCGGCGAAGTCGTACATCGACCTGCCCGAGTACAACGGCGACTTCCGGTCGATGCCCGCCTTCCTCGACGTCCGCGAGGAGGACGTCGCCGAGGAGACGGCGACCGGCGACGGGTGGGACGCAGCCGGGATCAAGTGGGTGAACGTCCACACCGACAACCCCGCCGACCACGACCTCCCGACCGTGATGGGGACGATGATCTACTCCGACCCCGAGACGGCGTTCCCGCTGGCGGTCCTCGACGGGACGACGCTGACGATGAAACGCACCGGCGCGGCCGCCGCGGTCGCGACCGACCACCTCGCCGTCCCCGACGCGAGTTCGCTCGGGATCGTCGGCGCCGGCGTCCAGTCGTACACCCAACTCGAAGCGATCTCGACGGTGCGGGACATCGAGGAGGTCGTCGTGAGCGACCTCGACGAGGAACGCGTCGCCGACTTCCTCGACGCCTTCGGGGACCGGTTCGACGTGCGCGCGGGCTCGGTCTCGGAGGCGGGCCACTGCGATATCCTCTCGACGGTGACGCCGGTCGAGAGTCCGATCGTCGGTCCCGAGGACGTGGGCGACCACACGCACGTCAACGCGATGGGCGCGGACGCGGAGGGGAAACACGAGCTCGCGGACGACCTCCTCGTCGACGCCACGGTCGTCATCGACGACCACGAGCAGTGCACCCACTCGGGCGAGATCAACGTCCCCTACGCCGCGGGGACGCTCACCGACGACGACATCTACGGCGAGATCGGCGAGATAGTCGTCGGCCGTCGGGCGGGCCGTCCCGGGACGCCGGGGACCCCCGCCGACGCCGACGGCGTGAGCGGCGTCAGCGTCTTCGACTCGACGGGGCTCGCGATTCAGGACGTGGCGGCCGCGCGCGTCGTCTACGAGCGCGCCGACGAGCTGGACAACGGGTACCCGTTCGACCTGCTGGGCCTCGACGGCTGAACGACGGGCCGCTTTTGTCTCCTCGCCGCGTACGCCGGCCGTGAGACTCGTCAGCGTCGCGGCGCTCGCGGAGAACCGGGTGATCGGGAGAGACGGCGAGGTGCCGTGGCCGCACATCGAGGCGGACGTGCGGCAGTACCGCGAGCGCGTCGCGGAGTCACCGGTGATTCTCGGCCGACGCACGTTCGACTCGATGCGCGGCGACCTGCCCGGACGCCGCCAGATCGTCGTGAGCCGGAGCGTCGACGCGGTCGACGCGCCGACGGCGCTCGTCGCGAGCGGCGTCGAGGAGGCGCTCGCGGCGGCCCGCGACGTCGTCGGGGACGCCCCCGCCGAGCGGGAGCGCGTGCCCGCCGAGACCAGTCCGCCGTCGGGGTCGGTCGAGGCGTCGGACGGGGGGGACGAGACGGTCTACGTCCTCGGCGGCGGCGGCATCTACGAGCTGTTCCAGCCGCACCTCGACGGGATGGCCCTCAGCCACGTCGAGGGCGCGTTCGACGGGGACACGTACTACCCGGCGTGGGACGAGGCGGAGTGGGACGTGGCCGAAGAGACGGCGTACGACCGGTTCACGCTGCGCGAGTGGGTCCGTCGGGCGCGCTGAGCGGGTTTCTCTCGGCCTTTTCGATCGCCCGCGACAGCGACTACGCCCCGCCGTCGCGCTCGGCCGCGTAGCGTTCGAGCTGGACGGCGGTGCTGTCGGCGAGGCGCTCGACCGCGGACTCGACCCCGTGCTCGCGGGCGTCGACCGACGCCTCGGCGGCGAGCGTCCGGACCGTGTCGAACGGACCGATCCGCGCGCCCGTCGTGGCCGCCGCGTCCTCGGCGTCGAGCAGCTGGTCTATCGCGGTGCGGTAGCCGGGGTTCTCGTCGAACCACCCCTGGCGGTCGAGCCGGTCGATCGCGCCCTCGTGGACCGGGAAGTAGCCGGTCTCGCGGTGCCAACGCGCCTGCCGTTCCGGGGCCGCGAGCCAGGCGAGGAACGCCGCGGCGGCGCGCTGCTCCGCCGGCGACGCGCCGTCCGCGACCCACAGCGATCCCCCGCCGACGACGACGCCGTGCCGCTCGTCGGCGACCGGGAAGTAGCCGACGCCGACCGGGAAGGAGGCGCCCTCCCGCACGTCGACCATCGCGGAGGTGGAGCCGATGAGCATCCCGGCGCGCCCCTCTTGGAACGCCTCGCGGGCCTGCCCGCGGGCCTCGATGCCGGGGTCGTGGTACAGGCCGTCGGCGGCCATCTCGGCGATCCAACGGTAGATCCGCTCGCCGACGGGTCCGTCGAACCGGCTCTCCGCCGGCGTGCCGCCCCGACCGTTGTCGGCGTCGACGAGGGGTTCGCCGGCCTCGGCGAACCACTGCTCGATAAACCACGAGTACGTCGCGAACGTGATCCCCGTCTCGGTCGCGCCGCGCTCGACGAGCCGCTCGGCGCAGCGCCGGACCTCGTCGAACGTCTCGGGCGGGTCGTCGGGGTCCAGTCCGGCCCGCTCGAACGCCGCCCGGTCGTAGTACAGCACGGGCGTCGACGCGTTGAACGGCATCGAGTGGAGCACCCCGTCCGTCCGGTAGTAGTTCGCGACGGGGTCGAGCAGGTCGTCGGCGTCGAGGGCGACGCCGGAACCGCTCGCGGCGGCGGGCCCGCCTCGGGCGACGCGCCCGGATTCGGCGTCGAGGAGGCGCTCGACGGGCGTGAAGGCCCCGCTGTCGAGCGCGCGCTGGGTGCCGATCTCGTAGAGGTGGGCGATCGCCGGCGCCTCGCCCCGGTCCGCCGCCGCGAGCGTCGCCTGGAACGCGCCGCGGTAGCTCCCCTTCGAGGCGGGGCGGACCGCGACCCCGTCGGTCTGAGCGGCGAACTCGGCGGCGAACTCGTCGAGGAGCCGCGCCTTGCGGCCGCCGAACGCGTGCCAGAAGTCGAGGACGACCGCGTCGTCGTCGGCGGTCCCGTCGGCGTCGTACGCGTCGAGCGCGTCGTCTAAGGTCCCGGTCCGGTCGGCGAGCGTCGACGCGCCGGCGGCCACCTCCGCCAGCGACGTCTTCTGCGCGTGCGCGACCGCGGTGGCGTCGCCCGCGTCCGCGGCCGTCTCCTCGGCGAGGTCGCCGACCGACTCGACGGCGTCGACCACCGCCTCGATCGAGGTCGCCTGGTCGTCGGTCGCGTCGCGGATCTCCGCGACGCCGCTCGTCGTCTCCGAGACGTCGTCGGCGAGGTCGGTGAACGCCTCCAGCGCCGCCTCGGCCGTGCGGATCCCCTCGTCGGCGCGCTCGCGCATCTCGGCCATCTCGTCGACGGTCGCGTCCGTCTCCGCGCGAACCGACCGTATCGACGACTCGATCTCGCCGGTCGCCTCTCGCGCCTCCTCCGCGAGGCCCTTGACCTCCTCGGCGACCACCTCGAAGCCGGCCCCGGCCTCGCCGGCGCGGGCGGCCTCGATCGAGGCGTTGAGCGCGAGGATGTTCGTCTCGTCGGCGATGTCCTGGATCAGGTCGGTGACGTCCTCGATCGCCGCGACCTCCGACTCCAGCGTTTCGACCCGTTCGAGGGCCTCCTCGGTCCGCTCGTCGACGACGCGGAGGTCCTCGATCGCGGCCGTCGCGGCGTCGGTCCCCTCGTGGGCCCGCTCGGCGACGTCGGCCGCGGTCTCGGCCACCTGGTCCGCGGAGGCGGCGACCTCCTCGGTGGCGGCCGAGACGGTCTGGAGCTCGCTCGTCGCGGCCGCGATGTCGTCGCGCTGGCGGGTCGCGGCCGACTCGATCTCGTCGACCGCGGCGTACACCTCCTCGCTCTGGTCTTTCGCCCGGTCGACGTTCGACCGGACGTGCTCGGTCGCGCCAGCGACCTCGTCGCCGAAGCCGTCGGCGTCGGACACCGTCTCCGCGACCCCCTGGACGAACTCGTTGAGCGTCGCCGCGAGCGCCGCCGCCTCGCCGTCGGTCTCCGCGGCCGGGAACCGGGCCCCGAGGTCGCCGTCGGCGAGCCGCTCCGCGACCTCCCGGAACGCCTCGGCCGGCACGTCGCCGTCGGACGTTCCCGACGGGTGCGCCGCCTCCGACGAGACGCCGCCGTCGGTGGTCGCGTCGGGGTCTGTCGTCGAGCGGTCTCCGTCGGCGGCACCGCGATCGGACGTGCCGCGATCGGAGCCTGTGTGTGCGTCGTCACTGTTCATTTGTCGTCACTCTCCGGCCGGGGTACATAAGAT
>NZ_NEWJ01000007.1:0-65094 GCF_002135045.1 Halorubrum sp. SD683 | reverse complement strand
ATTTTTATTCTATGTATAGAAACAACATAATTTGAAAATAATTTTGAATTTAAATTGTAATATGCTGAATATAAAATAGGGCTTATTTTCTCAGATAAGAATGGATATATTTTCTTAAGCAGTTCTCTTAGACCATCTTGTGACAGGATTTCTATCCCTCGAGAGATGTGTCCCATATGGGGCGGAGTTTCTCAAGCAAAAAGCATCTATCGATCAAATAGTTTTATTCATATTAAGATATCGATTAAATTTAAGGTATTCAAATGTTTTCTATTAGATGAGCCTGTCATAGAAACCATCTCATAGCTTGAGCTTCTCGCGGCTAGGGTCGTCTCCCCGCTCGAAGTTGGTGATTACAACGATGAGATGGAGACACAGCGCAAGGAAACTTGTGTTCGTGCGTGGACGCGGCCTCGGGCACGTTCGCGCCCGAGGCCGCAGTCCTTGACCGCATCATTGGTTCGTTCGACTCCTGTCCGGTACCTGTACGTCTCGTCTATGATGGATTGCTTTAGCTGGACCTCTTCGCTGTGTTCTTCGATACGGTCTTCGGCTCTGTACTCGATGTCTTTCGGGTCGTTAGTGTTTCGTGGATTGTACGGGGTAACCGGCACGACCACCTGCTGGCCGCAGGTGGTTGTGCCAGTCGAGGATATCGTAGGCCCTGTCTCCGAGCATCCAGATCGGTGTATTGACGGCGAGCGCGTCACGCGTGACGCGCATCGCCGTCTCCTGATCCGCTTGTTTAGCTTCAGTCGGTCACATCGGGTTAGAGGAAGTGTCTGCTTTGGGGGGATGTACAACAACCCGAAGCAGACAGCGAGGTAGAGGAAGGGCACTGCTTAATTTTGTCGTCAACAGCCTTGACGAGGAACTTGCGATAGATCTCGGCGAGAACGTCGAAGTCACCACAGAGAAACTGTATGAGGTCCTCGCCGGCGCCAGCGCCGGCGGGACCTCAATCAACCACGTCTGCGAAACGACAGACGACTCACCGCACGCCAACACCGTCCGGGGACATCTCGTACTCCAGTAGAAACTCGAAGTCAAGATGCTCAAACAGCGGAACCGTCTCGGTAGCCGCTACATTCAAGAACTCGTCGACCGAGGCTTCGTTTTGTAGGGCTTTGGAGCTTGTAGACACTATCTCCAAACCCTGCTGCTTCGCACGTGAGGCTTTCTATGACAGGCTCATTAGATTACAAAAATAGTCTTATTATTAATCGTGTTTTTTGATGTTTAATACACGATCATAAATCCGATCGAGTTTTGAACTCCAATTAGCTTGTGCCGCGAGTTTTTTTCGGGCTTCGATATTATTATCCCACGAGAGGACCTTATCACAAGCATCCGAGAATTCAGTCAATCGACCAGCTGTGTGTAGATAGATCCCTTCTTGAGTGTACCGTTCTGTTGACGGAAGTCCACAGCCGACGACGGGAAGACCACTAGCAAGGTACTCGTTAAATTTCAGCGGAAAAACAGCCTTATTATACTCAATCTCCCGATATGGCATCAATCCCACATCGAGACTGTTCATGACCTTCGGGACTTCACCCGGATTGACCGCACCCGTCCAGATGACGTTTGGGTACTCCAGTAGGTGTTCAATCTCGCCACCCTCTTGTGGACCGACCAAAACGAGCCTCCATAACGGATTCTTCTCCGCGAGGCCAGCCAATACCTGATAGTCGATCTTCTGTTTCAGTTTGCCCACAAATCCAAGTCTTGGACGGTCAATTTCTTCGATCCGTTCGTGTGTGGCCGTAGTCTTGAATTTGTCCAAATCGACACCGGTTTCTTCCAAATGAATCGGCGCATTCGTGTTTTCACTCAACTTGTCGAAGAGGTACTCGGAGGAAGCGAACACGACATCGGCATGTTCTAGTATCTCGATTTCGCTCCACAGTGACAAGCGTGCTCGGGTTCTGTTTCGGTAAGACTCGATCAATCCCTTATTGTGTTCGTACTTCCAGCCGGTCGTAGTATGATTGTCGCTACAGTCGTAGACGATCGTATCCCATAACTCATCAAAGTCACAGAGACAAGAAAACAGTGGTGAATAATACCATAGAACAGTTCTTTTCGAGAGAAATTCGGTGATTCGAGATCGAATTCTACTCTTAAAATAGGTTCTAAAACCAGATCTATCTATTAAACTGCTCGGGAGTCGAATAGACATACTCTGAGTTGGGAAGGTGATTTCCCAAATATGACTGTGTTTTTTATCAATACTCCACTTGGAGACAGAGTCGGGATACAACCAGAGAACGGCCTTGGTCGAAGAATGCCTAGAAAGGTAATTAGCCAATCGGTGTTCCCTGTGTGGAATCTCGTGATCGTATTCATGCCCACCAACGATCACGTGTGTAGTCACACCTTGTCCCATAGTTAACTCAAAATCAATCAATAGTATAGTATACACCGATCTAATTTATACATTAGGATCTCGTGTGAATAGAACATCTGTGTGAATTATCAGATTATATGTATTCATAAATGGAGTGTGAGTTTTATTTCCAATTTCAAATTTGCGATAAATATTACTATCCAATAATATTTTCGATAATAAACAATTCAGTCGATCACATCGACAGGCGCGTAATCTGGTCTGATGGCAGTGGATCAGATCGAACTGGTCCTGGAGCGTCTTCGAAGCGCTGGTGAGCGTAATCTTCGGGAGGGACCGTCGCTGTCGGCGGTGGACCGCCGCCGACGCGACAGCGTCGCCACTCACGATCACTACCTAAATCGGTGGGCAGCTACCGGAAGAACCGGTTGTCGAGTGGCTGATTCGCTGGAATAGACCTACGTACACCAAGCGCTGTCCAAGCGGCCAGCGGCACCATATCACAGAACTCCGTGAACGGCCACCTCCAGAGGGGGCGCCGCCAGTTGCACACCTTCCCAAAGCAGGCACTCCCTCTAACCCGATGTGATCGACTGAACCTTAGTCAAAAAGTGAATCAGCAGTTTCATATCTACAGATGCGTACTTTTAATGTAGGATGGTGACGGTAAGCGTCGTAATTCCAACATACAACCGAGCAGATGTTCTTCCCAGAGCTATTGAGAGTGTTTTGAATCAGACGTATGGCGACTTCGAGATTATTGTAGTTGATGATGGCTCTACTGATAATACTGAAGAAGTGGTCACATCATATACAGATGATCGAGTAGATTACATACCATTTGATGGAAATAAAGGAGCTAACGCTGCTCGAAACAAAGGAATTGGACAGTCTAAAGGCAAATATATTTCATTTTTAGATTCAGATGATAAGCTCTTGCCTACCTATCTTGAGGAATGTGTAGTACAGCTTGATAATTCAGGTGATGATATCGGTGCTGTATTCACCTCTTTTCGCGTTTATGAGGATGACTCATTATCAGATATTACAGTAGCGCCTTCCGGACAAGTAGGTTTTCAAGATATTGTCGAAGAAAATTCAATTGGAGGATTTTCTTGTATTACAGTAAAAAGAACTGTATTTGAGTCTATTGAGCAACTAGACGAGGATCTACCATCAAGCCAGGATTATGACTTTTTTATACGACTGCTCAATAGTTATGACGCAATCGGGGTTGAGAAACCACTTCTAGAATACTACTTGAGTGATGACTCGATAAGCACTAATATTGAAAGAAAGATAGGCGGTCAAATACAGATCGAAAAAAAGCATAGAGATGTTCTCTCAGATAAACGCCTTGCCAACCACCACTATTCTCGTGGATTCTTGTATATGGACGATAGTTCCCGGTCACGTGCTATCTCAGAATTCCTACAAGCAATTCAATTGAATCCACTATATCCTTGGTACTATTACCACTTGTTTTTCTCTTTTTTTGGAGCTAAAGTGTTCAAATATTCACTATATCTAAAGAAACGCGCAAAAATTTTACTATACGGGTCTCAACAGTGAAATACCTATAAGCTATTGGACACTGCTGTCTTTACTTTTTCTTTTTCGGTTTTCCAGTTATATTTTTCTACAATCAGTTGTCTTCCATTATTTCCAAGCCTTTGTGCTTCATCTGGGTCCGACAGAAGTTGTCTCATTCCGTCTGCTAATTCGGTCTTATTCCCCGTATTGACGGTTAGTCCACACTCAAGCTGCTCAATCGCTTCACCGATTCCTCCAAAGTTTGGTCCGATAATGGGGAGTCCCGCGTTCATGTAGTCAAATATTTTTCTCGAATTGAACCGAGAGATACGATTCATCCTCACGTTTTGATATGGCGCAAGCCCGATATCTGCTTCTAACAAGTGCCCGTGGACCTCATCATAGGGGATTTTATCGATGAATGTGACACTCTGTCTGATTCCTTTCTTTTCAGCGGTTGCTATCATTTCCTCACGAATTGAGTCGAAAGATGGCCCGATAATCGTCATTTCTGCTTTAGGGTAACTATCCATAACCTTAGCGAAGGCCGGGATGAGTTTCTTTACTCCTTTTACTTCTTCTAAATTTCCAACATATATCAGAGAAGATGACTGTTTGTGTTTTTTTAATTTCTTCTTTTGGGGAACATTATATATGGTTTCGACAATTGGAGCTCTATTCTTGTACCGTTTGAGTATTACGTCGTCTTTTGAATCTATGACAAATATTATATCAACAAATGGCAGAAACGTAGACTCAATAGATAAAATAGCTTTTGTTAGAGTTTTTGAACTCCAATATTCTTCCGCGTATTTTTCTATGACATCATAAACGAGAATAGACCTGGAAATAAGCGAAAGAAGTCCTGCGGCTGGAAGCAATCCAATGTGAGGACAATAGATAATATCTGGATTTTTGTTATAGCCTCTAATTATATATTCTACTAATAACAAAAAAAACATGACTGATTTTAATAGTATATTCACAGCCTCTAAAGTGGTTAGCGGTCTTAGGCTGTGAGGTTGCTCTAATGACCTAAGCAGAGTGTTTTGCGGTGAAAGGACATCCATTTTGAGTCCCATCTCATCCATAACTCCCGTAATATGCTGGGCTCGAGGAACAAGATCTGCTCGAGAGGAGAGTACTAGAACCGATTTTTCAGTCTCCATTTGTCTCGTGTCAGTTTGGTAGTGAGTAAAGGGTTTTGAACATTGTATCCTACGCTCTACATTCTTTACAAGTGATTCAGTATGATTTTATCCGTCTTTAGTTAAGCCTCACACCTCGGTTGTGTAGCAGTAGCAAGCGTGTCTTGTAAGATTGGTCGTTGCTTGTAGATCTTTTGACCGCGCTCTTCCGAAGCAGATTGTTGGTCAGGTAGAGCTGTCGCTGTGAAAACGTAGCGGGCAAGGGTGACGCGAACGCGTCACCCGAACGCAAATGTTCCCATTTGAATTGCTGAGCTCAGAGGCGAGCGCCGCGAACCTGCTGGAGCAGGTTCGCTGGCGCAAGGGCCTCTGTTGCCCGCGCTGCCGGTCTGATACAGTCGTGCGTTAGTTTTTACCAGTGTTACAGACAGAGGTAGTTCCAGATGATTGGTTCATCAACGGTGGGGAGGCCTCGCTGAATTTGCTGTTTCAGCGTCGAAAGATCAGGGATGAGACGGTACTTGAACCAGTCATTGAGCCGATCCCAACATCCTTCGACCGGGTTGAGTTCCGGTAGTTTCGGTGGAAAGTACCAGACATCGAGATGCGCCTCGCCCTCTTCATCCCCACGCACGCACTCGACCGAACTGTCTCCGACAGTCTCAGTCGCGCGCTCATCACTGACGTGCTCTCAGAGATCCCTGTTGTAGAAGTACCCAGCCCAATCGAGAAACACGACCAGTTCCTCACCGAATCGATCTTGGAGCGCACCAAGTAGCCAAATCCCTTGCTGTGACGTGAGATTCTCTTCAGTCCAGCAGTAGAAGCTGTCACCGTCATCGGTGACAGCGCCCAGTACTGTTACATTATCCCACGAGTTCGATGATTCTATCGTCGGATTTGAGCCAATTGGGTACCAGCCACGGCGTTGCACAGTGCCGACACGCTTGGTAAACTGATCGACAACAACAACGGTTCTCTCGCTCAGCTCGGGTTGTTTTTTTGAACTGTCCGTTGAAATTCGACCTCTATTTCGGGGTCGGCTTCGTGATTGCGCGGCCGTGCTGTCCGGCAGGACAGCCCGGCCTTCCCCAACAGTTTGCGCGCGTGGCCTTCACTGTATTCGACGCCATACTCTTCTTTGACGTGGTATAACAGGAGTTTGGTTGACCACGCTTGCTGTTCGTAGCCACGGTCAGTTGGCGGCTCTTACAGATGCTCGAAAAGCTCCTCACGCTGATTATGTTCGAGTTTCGACGGCCGCCCTGACCGAGATTCGTCGTAGGGAGCCTGCTCGATCGGTTCTTCGTCGAACCAATCGAGCCAGTTCCGAATCGTTTTCTCGACAACGCCATGACGTTCAGCGAGCCTGTCAATCTCATCGCCCCGCTTTCGACCGATTGCCGCGAGTACACGTTCCCGCGGAATCTCCCCCTCTGTTTGCTCACGTAGCCCGTGAAGTTCTTCCAACGTGATATCGTCAAACCGACCCACTACGATAGAATACGACTATAGCGGTAAATTCTTTCGCACGACAGTATGAGTCGGTGATCAAACCCGGCAGCTATCGAGAGTACCAACGGTATCTCTGTAAGGATTGCGACCGCGCGTTCAACGACAAGACTGGCACGATCTTCGCACACGCGAAGATCAGCCTTGACAAGCTGTTGTTCGCGTTCTAATCGTTCCTCCAGTTCGTGAGAGGTAGCCGTCAGTCACGTCGTGACGGTTTCGTCTCCCAAGTCACTCAGCTTTGAACGTTGTCGTGTTGACACTATTTGGCCCGAAATCGGAGGAAAAGACGTTCTACGAGGAGTCTACGGTATCGGCCGAACTGGAGAGTGATTCACAGAGGATAATGAAGGCAGCGTTCACGGCGTTTGAACCTCTAGTGGAGAGTGGAGCGTCTGCGGCTGAACTCCCTTTTCCATGCTCACACCGTCTCAGCCGCCATTTTGGGTCCATTAAGTGTTAGATACTCAACGTTCAAAGCTGAGCAAGTCATAAAGACTCGTTTCAGTATCATATCGTCGAACGAGTATCCTCTTATATATTGCCTACGTTAGTCCGGTAAGCAATGTGCGGTATCTCCGGTGTCTACGCTGTCGACGACCCACCTTCGAAGGCAGAACTCGAAGTGATGAACGCGTGCCAGTGTCATCGCGGGCCGGACAGCGAGGATTATTTTCTCGACGGATCGCTCGGGTTCGCACACAGCAGACTCAGTATTGTGGGACTTGACACGGGAGACCAGCCGATCGAGAACGAAGATGGATCTGTCGTCGTCATCTTCAACGGGGAGATTTACAGTTACCCCGGACTCCGAGACGAGCTGGAATCCGCCGGTCACACATTCACCACAGACACGGATACGGAGGTTCTGGTACATCTCTACGAAGAACACGGATCGTCATTCGTCTCACACCTCAACGGGATGTTTGCGTTCGCGCTGTGGGATAGAGATCAAAAACAGTTGATCCTCGCTCGCGACGCACTTGGCATCAAACCGCTATTGCTCGCCGATGACGGGGAGCGAATCGGGTTCGCGTCTGAACTTCCGGCACTTCTGCGATCGGACATCGACCAAGGAGGACTTGACGAGACGGCGATTGCGGAGTACTTTTCGCTTGGGTTCGTTTCGTCTCCGAAAACTGCGTTTGAGAACATCCGAAAAGTACAGCCCGGAGAAGTTGTCACCATTTCCGATAGCGGAACGAATCGGACCCGTTTCTACGAGCCATCTATCGATCCCGTCTCCGAGTCCTTCGATAACGCGAGTTCGACCCTCCGACAGCTCATCACTGACGCGGTTGAGAAGCGGTTAATGAGTGACGTGCCGCTCGGGACGTTCCTGAGCGGCGGTATCGATTCATCGATCATCACCGGAGTCATGTCGCAACTCTCCGAGGATCCGGTCCGAACCTTCACTATCGGCTTCGAGGACGATCGCTATGACGAGTCCGACATCGCCCGGAGCGTTGCCAAGTACCACGACACGGATCACACCGAATACGTCGTGTCTTCTGACGACGTTCGCGAAGTGATCCCCTCGGTCCTCGGTCAGTTGGGTGAGCCCTTCGCAGACCCGTCGTTGATCCCGACGTACGTCGTCGCACGCGAGACGAGTCAAGACGTTAAGGTCGCCCTCTCCGGTGACGGCGCAGACGAGCTGTTTGCGGGATACAACCGCTATCGTGGAGAACACTACTCCAAAATGTACCGGACGCTGCCGAACTCGATCCGATCGATGATGATCGAGCCCGTGGTGGACCGACTTCCTGCATCGAGAGAATCCCGGCTCGGTGAGGCCTTTCGAAAGGGACAGACGTTCGTCGATGCTGGTTCGGATGATATCTACCAACGACACTTCCAATGGGTACGGAAGAATTCGGACGAGACAGATACCGCGCACCTGAACTGCGATCCGACGGCTGCCGGAACGGCTGTCATAACACAGGAACACGAGAAGGTCGCCGAATGGCTCCCAAACGAGAGACAGGGAGATCTCGATCGGATCATGGCAGTCGACATGTATCACGGACTATCGAACCAAATGCTGCGAAAGGTCGATCTGGCGAGTATGTACAACTCGTTGGAGGTCCGTGTCCCGTTTCTCGACACGGCTGTCGTCGAGTATGCCCTCGGGCTGCCAACCGAATTCAAGATCACAACCCGAAACCGAAAGCGGATCCTGAAACATGCCTTTGAGGACGTCCTTCCTCATGAGGTACTCTCCAGGTCGAAACAGGGATTCGAAATGCCGATCGGTAATTGGTTTAAAAACGAGTTAGCCGATGACTTTCGGTCGGTCGTGTCGGAGTCGACGGCAAAACAGATCGATGCCGAAGCGGTTCTGGATCTCCACGAACAACATACGAGCGGACGGCACGATCACGAGTGGTTCCTGTGGAACATCTACGTCTTCGCCCATTGGCACAGGCGAATGGTTTCAGAGGGATACATCTCCGACTGAACGAACGAGTCATTTTTAACAATTCAGTTATCGAACATACACATGGTCGTTTCGGCTGTTCTGGCTAGTCTGTTTCTACTGCTTCTTGTCACGAAGTGGTACGATGATCACCAGTACCAGTTCGCTGTTCTCCCGGCGTTCTTCGGTCATCTTTTCGTCTCGATCGTTGTTCTGCCGCGGCTTCCCTATACGTGGGATATTGGCCAATTCGACAGAGTCGCCTCCGCATTCGTATCCGGCGAACTCGTATCCGCCTCCTCTACGGTTGCTACCTACGGAACATTCCAAGGGCTACTCTACGTCTTCTTCCCCTCAGAACCGGTAACCGCAGCGGTGTTCAACGGTCTCTTCGCCGTGCTCGTGTACATACCGGTCGCCTACCTTTACCGGTCGCTCTACCCATGGATGTCAGGTCACAACTACGGAGTGATGGCATTGATTCTCTATCTGCCGTTGCCGTTCCTCTTTTTCAGCCTCCCGATGCGAGACGCTCTCTCCGCTTTCAGTTTTATTTCTTTCCTCGCTCTTGGAGTGTACGCGCTTCGAGAACGAGACGCTGCGATCGGACTAGCGGTGGTTCCGCTGTGGGGGATGGTCTTCCTACTGCGTCCTGAACTCGGCCTCGTCGGTCTCCTTGGATTCGGTGCTGCAGGAAGCGTCAAACTCATCCGAGCACTTGAACTGGAGCTATCGATCCCCTCGTTGGCAGTCGTTTTAGGTGGGCTCGGTGCGCTCGGATTCGGTCTGTTCGCAGAAGTACTGTATTCTTTCGAGCGTGTGAACGCAGAACTCGCCTATCGCGCACAAGGGGGCGCAGTCTACCTCGACGGGATGCAGTACGGCTCTTGGTTCGATTTCCTGCTTGCCGCACCTGGGCGTGCGATTTACTTCATCTTCACGCCGTTTCCGCTTCACGTCGAGTCGGTGTTTCACTTGCTCGCCTTCACCGCAACGCCGATCGTGATCGTGCTGTTCGTTAGTGCGATCCGGTCGCTGTACGAGTGTGAATTCGATGAGACGGTCGCGGTCCTCCTGATCGTCGTCTTCCTCACCGGCTCCGCCGGC
The DNA here is from genome assembly GCF_002135045.1 of Halorubrum sp. SD683. Lineage (NCBI taxonomy): Archaea > Methanobacteriati > Methanobacteriota > Halobacteria > Halobacteriales > Haloferacaceae > Halorubrum > Halorubrum sp. SD683. The sequence goes on along the minus strand of NZ_NEWJ01000007.1, from coordinate 55,025 downwards.
TACGGGGCGATCAACTCGAACTTCGGGACTGGGGTTCGGCACCGAATGACTCTCGAATTCATTCTCGTTGTCGTCGCCGCACCCGTGATCGCCCGCTGGGAGTTACTCGTTCGTGAGTGGCTCGGTGTAGTTCCACGTCACGGCGACGAGCACGACGAACAGCAGCGAAAAGCTCAAAAACTGGATAGTCACGTGGAGGCCCGAGGAGAGTATCCGAACGAGGCTGGCGAGTAATCCCAGCCCGAGAAGTCCTCCCAGCACGCGCTCGTCATTCAGCGCCCGAACCAGTATGCTCTCTTCGGCCCACCCAACAATCTGTGTCGAGATGCGATACAGAAGGGAGTTCTTGATGACCTCTACCGGGCTCAGCCCCATTACACGTTGACACGAGGAGTGGTTACTTATGAGTTGTTCTCGCCGAGCGACTGGAGCGTCCGCGTCGTGCGCTCGACGGTCTCAGCCCACCGATGTACGTCTGACGCGACCTGTCCGAAGGTCTCATTAGGGTCTGTGATCGCTTCAAAGAGTCCGTCTACGAACGATCTATCCCCGTTATCCGCGACCACGTGGCCGCGCTCTCCGAGCATCGACGTAACCTGATCCAGATCGCTCATCACAATCTCCAGTCCGCTCGCCATCGCCTCCAACACTGTTCGCGGCACCCCCTCTGCCCGACTCGGCAACACCAGCACGTCCCCGCTCCGGTACACCTTCGGCATCTCGTCGTAGGGCACGTGCCCGAGGAACGTCACCGCCTCTTCGATCCCCAACTCCGCCACTTGCGCCTCCAGGCCCTCGCGTAACGCGCCGTCGCCACACAGGTACAGCTCTGCGTCCGGGTACTCCGCGAACACCCCCGCGAACGCCTCGACCGCAAGCCACGGCCGCTTCCCATCCGCGAACCGCCCGACGAACAACACGACCGGCCCCTCCGCGTCGATCAGATCGCTCTCTGGGCCCTCCGGCGTGAATCGCTCCGTGTCGATCCCGTTCGCAACGACCTCGATCCGCGAACTCACGCCCAAGTCTCGCACGCGCTCTTTGTCCACGTCGGTGTAACAGAACACCACGTCCGCCTGATTGAACGTCCATCGCCCAAGCATCTTCAGGTAGATCGAGAACAGTCGCTCCGGCGCATTCTGACTGTACAGGCCGTGGTTCGTGATCGCCAGCGGAATGTCGCCGAGCCGCCGCTTCAGCGCCGCGAAATTTGTCACGAAGTAGCAGTGCGAGTGCGCGTGCATCACGTCGAAGTCGTCGGCGTCCGCATGCCAGAGGTACCGCCCTACCGCCGGTGAGACGTCGTTCCCGAGCAGCGTCACGCCCGGGGAGACGCGCAGGATGGTGTACCCGTGCGTCTCCTCGATCCGCGGCAGCGACTCGTCCTCCCGCGTCGTGAGTACCGTCACGTCATGGCCCATCGCGGCTTGGTCTCGCGACATCGCGTGAACGTGGTAGTCACCGCCGCCCTTCGTGTCGGGGTAGATCCACGGGGCGACACGGAAAATTCGCATTACCGACTCGTACCCGACGGCCGGGTACAAACGTACCGGTTCGGACTGCTCGCGTTTCGTCCGCCTCCGGCGTCGGTACCTCCGTCTCCGAATCACACAGACACACCACTATTTCGAGTGAAGCTCGGGGAGGAGGCGGGGCGTCACGGAGCGCGTCGGTGGTCGGGCCGCCAAAGGCGACATTTCACTTGAAACGGTGGTGTGTCTATAGCGTTCACTTGAACCATTTGAAAGGGTAGTTTTATAAACACAGTCGAGAGACGATGCCCTATGCATCGGTTCGAGCGGAAGGGGACCGTCTTCCGAAACAAGGACGCGCTGGGGGAGTCCTACCGGCCGGAGACGATCGAGGAGCGCGACGAGGAGATCGAGGAGTACATGGAGGCGCTCCAGCCGGTCGTCGACGGCTGGGAGCCGAACAACGTCTTCCTCTACGGGAACACCGGCGTCGGCAAGACGGCGGTCACCGACTACCTCCTCGGCCGACTTCAGGAGGACGTCGAGGCGTACGACGACGTCGACCTCTCCGTCGTCTCGCTGAACTGCAAGACGCTGAACTCCTCGTATCAAGTCGCCGTCGAGCTCGTGAACGAACTCCGGCCGGTCGGTGAAGAGATCAGTTCGACTGGGTATCCACAGCAGACGGTGTTCAACAAGCTCTATCAGGAGCTCGAAGCCCTCGCCGGGACGGTCTTGGTCGTCTTGGACGAGGTCGACTCGATCGGCGACCGCGACGAACTGCTGTACGAACTCCCCCGGGCGCGGGCGAACGGGAACCTCGAAGACACCGCCGTGGGGCTCATCGGCATCAGCAACGACTTCACCTTTCGCGAGCAGTTGGACCCGCGCGTTCAGGACACGCTCTGTGAGCGGGAACTTCAGTTCCCGCCGTACGATGCGCCCGAACTCGAGAACATCCTCCGGTCGCGCGCCGAGGTCGCGATCGTCGACGACGCGGTCGGCGCGGGCGTGCTGGAGTTCTGCGCCGCGCTCGCGGCCCGCGACAGCGGGAGCGCTCGACAGGCCCTCGATCTGCTCCGCCTCGCCGGCGAGATCGCGGAGAACGAAGATCGCGACGTGATCGAGCAGGACCACGTCGAACGCGCTCGCTCCCGGCTCGAACAGGAGCGGGTCCAGGAGGGGATGCGCGACCTGACCACGCACGGTCGGCTCGCGCTGCTCGCGGTCATCTCGAAGGCCGCCAAACGGGAGACGCCGTGCCGCACGCGGGAACTGTACGAGGAGTACACCGCGCTCTGTGACTCCTCGGGGGTCGACACGCTCTCACAGCGGTCGGTTCACAGCCATCTCTCGGACCTCCGGATGCTCGGGATCCTCTCCGCCGAGGAGAACCGAAGCGGGTCGCGGGGAAACTACTACAGCTACGAGCTGGACGTGCCCTTCGAGAGCGCGATCGAGGCGATGGAGGACGCCCTCCGACTCGACGCCGAGACGAACGCGATCCGCGAGATCGCGTCGATGAACGGGCTGTGACCCGGTCGGTTAAACGCGCCGATAAGTCGTTCCGACGGGGAAGGAGACACCCCGAGTAACGAGACGGGCGAGCGAGCGGGAAAGCGATACGTACGCCGAGAGAGGGACACACCACCCTTTCGAGTGAAGATCGCTAGAGCGAACACGGCGAGACGCGAACGCGAGCGATCCGGGTGTCTCGTGACCGAACACGACCGAGGGCTCACTGGCTCGCTTCACGTGAAATAGTGGTGTGTGACTCTCCCGAGACGTGACCTGAACCGCACTCAGTTCCGGAGAACCGATCGGGGTTTCACTTGAAACGATGGAGTGTCAGTGGCGCACCTCCACAGTTCCGAGCCACCCTGATCAACCGACCCGCGGCGACCGGAGTGAATCTGATCCGTCGTAACTCACGGTTCGGGATTCACGGTACCCACAACAGCTTCGCTCTGCTCTGTTGAATAGCGGTGTTGACCGAGGAGGTCAAAATTTGAGTCGGTTTGTTAACGGTTGACGCTAGTGGTCTCAAGATCGGCATCGTCTCACCATGGCTCAGAGGTCGCTATTCAACAGAGCACTTCGCTCTTGTGTAGAGCCGGGGAAAGACGATTTGCTATTTTGAACACCTGCCGCAGTCCGGCGATCTGAGCCCCAGTTGGCTATTCAATTCGCTGCTGGGTACGAATCAACGATCCCGTTCCGCGTTCTACAGAAGAGCGACGCAGATCGGCTCGATTCGACGGCCATCACGGGAGGGCTTCTGTCACGTCGACGAGCTCCCCGTCGGTCTGCCAGCGATAGAGGCGTTCTTCCCGGTCGAACAGCTCGAAGACGCCGTCTTGCATCCAGCCGAAGGGGTGGTCTTCGTCCTCGTACTCCCGCTTGAGGACGTGGCTCTTTGAGAAAAACTCCGTCGTCCCGACGAGCAGCCCCTGCTCGACGAGGAAGTCACTCGGCTCTTTTTCGGCGACGCCGACGAGATAGGTCACGATATCGGCGATCAGGCAGAACTTCTGGATGCTGTTGTCCCACTCCCCGCGGATGTCGACCATCCGGAACGCGTAGGCGTCCTGCCGGCGGTTGAGCCGGTCGACGACGAGATTTAGCCGCCGAATCGGCTCTCGGTCGTAGTTGCCCAGCACGAAGTACGATCGGTCGTTCTCGTAGACGGGCGTTAGCTCGCTCAGGGCGTGAAGGATCTCCTCGTTGTCCGCCAGCGAGATTGCTTCCTCGTCGAGTTGGTCCTTCGCACTCTTGAGGACCTCCTCGGAGACGGGCGGCTTCTCGTCGGACATGTACGAATCACCGCACCACCGTGCGATATGGTTTATGAAGTAAACCACCAACTCAATCGAGTGTTGTTTACCCTTCAGTGATTCACCCGAGAGTAAATTACTTATCGACAGAATGTGTACCGTGTCGTATGAGCACCGAACTTGGGACCAGTGATGAACTGGAGTCTCGTGAACTCGTCCACTTCGTCACCCAGCAGACGCGATTCTCCCTCATCAACAACATCCTTCAACACCCCGACCAGCTCCCGTCGATGTACGAACTCGAGGAGCTCAACCCCAGTGTGAGCGACGCGACCGTCTACAAGCATATCCAGAAGCTCATCGACGTTGGTATCGTCAAAGAAGTCGCCCTAGACGATGCCCAGCGTCGACAGGGCCACCCATGGAAATTCTACGGAATCACCGAAACGGGTCGGGAGTTCCTCGACGACCACAACCTGCTCGCCGCGGAGAAGACTCTCCAGCAGATCTACGATACTATCTCCGACAAGCCCGAGAAGATGGTCAAGTACGAGAACGCTCCACGTCCGAAAGACGCATGAAATTTTTGAGTAGTGTTACAGCCAGCAATCGCGAGAACCGTTTCTATCGTCTCACTCTTGTCTAGAACCGCGGGAAAACTGTTTGGATATTTGACACCTGTCGCCGTCCGACGGTCTGACTCGCAGTTGACGTACGCAGTTCGGTGTTGGGTACAGTTCAACGATCCCTTTCCGCGTTTCTACAGAAGAGTGACGATGTTTCTTGTAGAACCATCGTGAGCATCCTAATCAGTCCCTTCGTCAATATATTTCCAATCTTCGGTGTCTAGACGACCTTCGAGATATGCCTCGCCGTCTTCGGTGATCATGTAGACACCGTTTCCGAGATGATTAATAAGGCCCTTCTCAGCCAGTATTTTACACCGACGATGGACCTGTTGACGAGAGTATCTGATTGGACCTTCCCGCTTCATTTTGGTAGGGGAGCCAGATTCGTGTTCAGAGAGATACTCCAGAATACGGTCATCTACTGCAGTCATCCAGTTGCCCGCATATCTCATACGTGTGTTTCATACACCACAGTCTATATTACGGTCGTTTGTCTGTCTTGTACACCTCCGTTACACTAAAGTAACTGTGGTGTTTTAGAATAACCACGGAACCCGAGTGACGAACCCTCGGCTCGTGAGAAAGTGTAGAAACCCCGGCCGCGGTGTTCCAGCACCCGGCCGGGACGGGTTCTGTGTCCACTCACAGAACCATGCTAATGCTGGCAAGTGCGGGGCTTAAGCCCTACGAGACGACCGACGGATCGAACAGTACCAACTCCGGCTGCCGACTCTGTCCCAACCCGGCCGACGGCTACGACGCTGCCTTCGACGGCCCACTCTGTCGCACGTGCGCTGCGACACGCAACGTCGACGAGAACAGCCTGGAGGGCCACAATGCGTAGCCACACCACCCCGCTCGCCGATCTCTCAGCCACCCACCGCGACCTACTCTGGCTACTCTCACAGACCGGCCCCAGCGAGAGCGGTCCACTCCACCGCGCGCTCATCGACTACTACACCAACGAAATCGACCACACCCGCGTCTGTACCATCCTCGAGGAGCTCATCGAACGCGACTACGTCACCGTACACACCACCGACTCCCAGTACCGACTCACCGAATCGGGCCGTCGCGCACTTGCCGCGCGCCAGGCGTGGCAAGCTGCCACCAACACGGAGGGCGGCCGCGAATGACACGATCCGACGACCCCCACGCCGCAGCCCTTGCCCAACTCACCCGCATCACACTCGATACCGCGGACCCGATCTGTCAAGTCTGTGGCCACCCCCTCCACGACGGCGACGACATCACCGCCTACGCCTACCGCGCGGCCGGCGAACCCGTGTACGCGATCGGCTACGTCATGTGCGGATCGGATACCCACGAACACCCGACCGTCTTCACCCGCGGCGTTCGCGAGTACGTCCTCACGGGCCACATCGGGACCTGTTCGAACACCCGAACGCAGTCCACGACGTTCGTCCTCCTCGATCCGACCCCAGTCGTCACGAGTCCGACGACGACCGCCGAGCCACACGTCCACCCGGACGCCCCGACACCACGGGATCCAACCCAACCGACACGCCAGAAGCCAACCCCACTGCTCACGGCGGTTCGAGACCACGCCCGCTCTGACGGTGGCTCCCCACAGGAGGGGTCAGAGTGATGCTGGCCGCTGGAACCCACCGGCCCACCACCAGCAGGTGATCGGCTGTGCGAACACGCCAGCCTGCGGCCCGCAAGCGAGGAGTCCGACTCGTCAGCCACACCACAGAGATCTCCACTGCGGGGATCACCTGTCCAGGGGTCTCGCCCCGATTGACAGAATGGATTCCGGCGCTCCTCGCCGACCTCCGGCCCCACACCGAGCAAACCATCCGCGAGTATGCCACCGCCGATCCGTGGCACACGAGCTCCCAGCTCCTCGATGAAATCCTGCCAGCGTGGCAAGACACGGACACCCCCTGGACCGACGACATCGCCGAAGCCGTCGCGTACACCCGCGCGATCACGACGCTCGCGCTCACCTATCGCGACGAACCCACGGGTACACGTAGCAAGTACCACCAACAGCGACACGCAGACCTCACCGACACCGTCACCAGCATCGGGACGGGGCGCGGGCCAGTCAACGCCGACCTCGGCGCGCTCGCGAAAGGGCCGGTCGCACTCCATCGCGAGCTCGACGCCCACCCGACCACCTTCACCCTCTTGCTAGACGGCGACGCGTGGACCAGTCTCACGGACCGCCGCACGGGCGTCCGCGCGCTCGCGGCGATCGCCGTGCTCGCCGACGGGTTCGACGTGAGAGTCGTCGCTTCCCCCAGAGTCCAGCGACACCTCTCGAAGCGGTATCCGGACTGGACCGAATGCCATCTCGATCTTACTGTGAGCCGGGATCGGTCCCCCCACACCAACCACGCCACCCGAACTGTCGAGTCCGCCTGGAAGGCCATCTGGGATCTCGACACCGAACCCGGGAAACGCCGGCTCCTCGGGAACCTCGACGCCGAGTACGCCCGGAGCTACCGGGATCTCACCACCGATCACGCGATCGACGTCGCTGAGGGAACTATTAGCAGATACGTCCTCGATCTCGAAGCTCGCGAACTGGTCACTGTCGACCGTCGTGGCAAGCACAACACCGTCCAGCTCACCGACCGCGGCGAGCTGGCCGTTCAAGCGTGTCTCGACGACACGTATGAACTCGTCCATCCGGATCAGCGCCGACTCAAAGAGAGTCTTACTGCGACCCCTCACCGTTCCACAAGTACAGTGTCGCCCCACCGGGCGGGCGGGGAGACACCCACCATCGACGAGTGGGTGGCAACGACCGGCGATCCAGATGAAGACGCCGACTACGTCCAGTGGCTCACCGACCCGAAGAACGCTCCACCCCAGCTCCACGAGCGATTCGGCACCGTCGCCCACGACGATGCTATCACGCTCGTCGATGATCACCCACACTCGTTCGACGACGGCCGCGTCGCGTACCTCAGCCACGCCGATGATGAAACGCTCGTCGTCCTCCAGTGGGGTGGCCCAGTAGCCACCTTGGGACGTCTCGCGGGTGCCTTACTCAGCGAGAAGGCGCTCTCGAACATTCTCACCCCCTCCCGACTCGGCCGGGAGTTCGAAGCGATCGATGCGCCCGGCCAGGCGTATCCAACAGCCCGTATCCTCCGTCGTGGCCACCAAGTCGGCTGGTACAGCGACGACGAAACCACCTACGACGCGTGGCGGGAGCGAATCACAACGGTTCGAGACCGCCTCCTCGCACGGGTCGCGGAACTCACGCACAGCAACGACACCGCGGCCCGCGCCAACCTCCTCAGAGATCTCCACGGGCTGATCGCTTCTGCGACCCAGCTGTATCACGCCGTCGGGATCGATCTCACGACCACGCTTAGAGTGCCCGACACCGACGCACTCGCACGCAACACCACCCAACTACAGAATCTCTGTGGGTTCCTCGCCAAAACCGCGCCCAAACAGTCCGTCTACGGGATCCATTCGGGCTACCGCATGCTGTTCGAAGACCGGCCCGCAAAGCTGTGCCGGCGACTCCCCGCCGACACGGACCGCGACGCGACGATGGATCTCACGATGTCGTGGGTGGTTGCCGGCCCGACGATCACGGCACTCCGCGACGAGATCACGACCGCCCTCTCAGCAGAACTCACAACGGTCCGCGAGGCGATCGCCGACGGCACCGAACACGCACCGACACTCGAAATCCCGGTCGTCGACGGGACGACCTACCCCGCCATCCGGCGGGTGATCGACGAGGTCGCGATGACCCACGACGTACAGTGGACACCCCGCGAGCGCCAGCGGCTCGTGCGGCGCTGTCTGCGCTCGTTCGGCCCGGCGGACACCCACACGGCGTGTCCGTACGACGTCGTGGTGAGCCTGCTGCGAGCGCTGAACGAGTCTCGGACGCCGACGCTGGCCGCGGTCGAGCGCGCAGCGGCCACACTCCCACCGGAGCGCTTCCGGCCCGATCTCACGCCGACGGCCACGAAGCTGTACGCCACGCTGCTGCGAGCAGATCTGCCACTCGGCCGCTCGGAACTCATCGAGCGGGCGGGCATCTCCGCGAGCAGCTACGACCGTCGCCTGAGCGATGTGCGCGATCTCGATCGTGTCACGCCCGTCCAGCAAGGGGGCCACCGCCGGTGGGACACGACAGACCCGACACCACACCAGAAGACACCGCCGGTGACGGCGTGGCTTCCGCCGGACAGCGATCAGCCCGCGCCGCTGCTGGTGACGTATCGACACCCAACTACACCCGCCGGGCCGAACACCCCGGCTCTCGACCGCACGGGGAGAGCCGATCGCAGCGGATGGGACAAACGGCCACCGATCTCGATCCCCACCGAACCCGGCGGCGACGCCACTCTCACCATCCGTTCAATGACGACCACCAACCAGAGCCGACAGCCGAACAGCGACGCCCACCAGCACTCAGACGCCGGAGACCACCCAACCGACACTATGGAATCAACGACCCATCCGACGACAGCAGTCGCAACGCCACAAACAACGCTCCCCGATGGAGGTGAACAGCAATGAGCGACTCGACACTCGATCTCGAGACCGCCATCAGATGCGATCGCCCGACAGCGACCGAGGGGACCATCCAGGTCAGCACCAGCAGCACTGACGTCACTGAGGGGTCGCGTGTCCTCCTCAGCTTCGGCGATGATCGCGAGGTCACCTACACCGTGCTCACGCCAGGCGAGGCCCAAACGATCGCAACAGCGCTCGAAGCGGCAGCCAAGCAGGTAGACGACGCCGACACGCTCGAGGACCCAACCGATGAGTGACGATATCACCGATTTCACAGACGAAATCGACACCGTCGGCACACCCGACGACGCAGAGCCGGACCACGACCCAACCAACGGCCGCTGGTTCGAAACCGAAGTCGCCGACACCCTCGAGGAGTGGGGGTACACCACCGCCCGCAACGAGCAGCTCTTCGGGCTCGAGACCGACGTCATCGCGCGCCGCGACGAGTTCCGTGGTGATCCCACGGATTTCCTCGTCGTCGAATGTAAAGACTGGCACACGACACCCGTCCAGCGTGATGCCGTCGAAGCGATCGCCCTCCGGGCTGCCCTCGCGAGAGCGATGCCTGTCCTCGCTATCGCTCGCCACGTGACCGCGGGCGCGTGGCAGTTAGCCCAACTACTCGACGTCCGGATCGTCACCGAACAGGACCTCTGGAACGATCGCCTCCGACCGTTGACCAAGTGCCGACCACCACGGGACACACTCTACGCGCGGCGGGAACCGCCCATTCGGGAGCTGCGCGACCGGTTGCCGCTCCTGCTCCATCGGAAAACCAGCCTTGACATTGAAGCGCCTGTATTCCATACTGCTGGCTACGGCCCATGTTACGTCCCTGATCGCGAGGGCAACACGACGTACGTCAACGCTCGCGATAGCGAGTACGAATTCACGGAGTGAACTGCCTCGGGGTCAGGCCCCGGGGCACTCTGCCTCGAACTCTGTAGAGGTTCCAGTGGGGAGAGCCGAATACTATCGGTCACGCGGCATAACAGTTTTATATATCAGTATAGTAGTGGGTATCAAGTGAGAAAAAATGGGAAACACATCAGTCGATGAAACCCACGGAAAGGAACTGACGCTCACGGTCGATGATAGAGGGCGCGTTACCCTCCCAAAAGACGTTCGGGAGCAGTTAGGAATCGAATCGAACGATGAGCTCCCAGCGACACTTGTTGGCTCCGTCCTTGAGGTCAACCCCAAGCCGAGTTCGAAATTAGAGCTCGCAACGGCTGGCCGAGATGACTGGACGCACACGACGCCAACCGATGCAGGAGAGACGCTCTTTGGACCGATAAATAAGTGATCGACACTGATGGCTGACTTACTTCCGACAGAAGTGACGGTACTCACGGACGTGAATATACTTGCGATCGGACTCACCGAAGATCATCCAGCACACGACCATGTGTATCCGTGGATTCAACAGGCCCTCGACGGGCCAAACGTCTTGCTGGTCTTTGACTACTATCCGCTTCGAGCACAGTATCTCATGACAAACAAGTTCGGGGTGGATGCTGTAACGGCCCGAAACGCAGTCCAATCGCTTGTTCGGAGCCCAGTACGGATTATTAGTGCGACTGAGACAACCCTGTTAGAAGCGTATGAGATCAGTGCTGAACAGAACCACGACGTGTATGATTCATTTATTATGGCGCTTGCGCGAGCATACAGTGCTGACTACCTGATCACGACTGATGATGATTTCAACGAGCTATGTGAGGGTGAGGACATTACCTATACGAACCCGATTCCAAGCGAAGAGCGAGAGAAACTGACGTTCATTCAGGGATGATCGCACGGCGGGACGAGTTCCGTGGAGACCCTGACGATTTCCTCGTCGTCGAGTGTAAAGACTGGCACCAAACCCCGGGCCAGCGGGACGCAGTCGAGACGATCGCACTCCGGGCTGCCCTCGCGCGAGCAATGCCCGTGCTGGCTGTCGCGCGCTGCGTCACTGAGAGTGCCTAGCAGTTAGCGCAATTGCTCGACGTGCGGATCGTCACTGTCGACGACCTCACCAAGAAGTCGCTCCCACTACTGACCGAACGTCGACTGCCACGGGGAACGTTCTGAACCCGCCGAGAGCTGTACGTGAGCGAACTCCGAGATTCTGTTCCGCCGCTGTTGGACCGACGGAGTGATCTCGACATCGGGGCGCCAGTATTCTCCGGGGCACGCCACGGCCCGTGTTACATGCCTGATCGGACGGGTAACGATGAGTACGTCGACGCTTGCGATACTGACTACGAGTTCGGATAGCAGCGAACGCTGATGACATCCCCATCGGTGCCATAGACTTATCTAATTGTAGTACGATGGTACTACCATGAAGTACGCAAGCGTCAGTGTCAAATTCCCGGTTGAGCTGGACGCTGAGATTAAGCGGTTCCTTGATGAGACGGGTATTTACACCAATAAAAGCGAGTTCATCAAGGAAGCCTGCCGGTCGCATCTTCGCGAACTAAATGACGACACAGCGATCACCGCCCTTCGACTAGAGCAACTGCTCGCGCAGGCTGAGCAGAGCCGCCAATCAGATGGTGATATCGACGCCGAGCTCACGGCACTCGGCGAGAAAGTCGATGCAGACGATCTTGAGCAGGCTGTCGACGAGGCTCGTGAAGAAACGGCCACACAAGTGTACAGATCTGATTCGTGAAAATCCTCGATACGAATCTGTGGGTATTCGGTACACTGCGAACCAACGAACAGGCAACCGAATTACTCACGCACAAAGACATTCATGAGATTGTCCAACGAGGTTGATAATCTGTGTGTGAATATCGCCCGCAAGCGCAAGCATCGCATTCGCTCGTTCTTTTGTCGCCATCCCGTCCTGATAGTACGTATGAGCGCGATTTTCGTTCCAAAGATCTTCGAGCTCCATCGCAACCTCCTCGGTGATGAATCCAACATCTGCGCTTCGATTGATTGCGGTCGTGTGCGACTGTGGCGGCTGGGACGGATCGTGGTGACCCTCCGTGATCAACCAGAACAACAGTGTGCGTTCGATAGAGGTGAACGCAGCCTCGATTGTGAGTGTATAGTACCCGTCTTCACACAATTGTTCTGCCCCAGAGAGCAGTCGGCACGCCTTTCGGAGCTGGACGAGATCGGCACTAGCGACATCCAATCCCTCTTCGGATATCTGCCCACCGCGGCGGAAGGCGTCCTGTGCATTCGACAACCGCGGTTCAATGTCGTCGTGATCGATCGGCATCTCTACGCACCTCCGTGAGACTGAGCATAGATATCTTGCCGTAGCTCCTGAAGTTGGGGAGACGTGGTGAGAACTAGCCCTTCATCGAAAAGATCTGCGAGTTCAGATCCGTGTGAGACCGCTGTTTCTGGCGTCTCAACGAGAACCTCGAACTCGTACCGATGGCCGTCAAACGATTCGTCTTCAATATCTCGTGCAAGAGACGTACAGATGCGTCGTCCGTAGGTGAGGTCCCCATCAACGATGAAAAGAAGATCAATATCACTTCGACGGTCTGCTGTTCCGCGAGCGACACTCCCGAAGAGAATGACACCAATGAGTTCGGTAATTTCTTCGCTCTCTTGAATACGGGTCTCAAGCTCGTCGAGATAGGCCCTGACTGGCTTACGGAACTTCGACTGTGGTATCAAAAAAACTGGATCTGGTCGCTGAAGATGTTCGGTATCGATCGAAATTCGAGCAGGTCTGTGGTCACTCACAGCAATCACACCGAGTTTCTTAAGCAGTGTAAGTGAGCGCGAAACAGACGAGATATCTGCGCCCGTGATTGACGCGAGTTCCTGCTGTGTGAACTCCTCGAATGGGTTGTTCACGAGGTGGTGGAGGATATCCTGCATTGCCTGATAGCGGAAGACCCGCTCCTCTGGAAATGGAAAATCGAGGAGTACGCTCGTATTTTTCATAATACGCAATTAATTGTATGGTATGAAAACTCTTTGGGTGGCCTTCCGAGTCGGCTATCTTGAACTCACTCGTTCATCTAGGAGTTGCGTGACCGACTACCGCTTCTGAGACTATTACCCATATTTCGTGACCACACTAGCGTGGTATCTCGCCCAGCTGCTCGATGTGCGGATCGTCACCATCGACGACCTCATCAAGGAGTCACTCCCTCCACTGACCGAACATCGACCGCCACGAGGCACGTTCCACACTCTCCGCGAACCACGGGTGAGCGAACTCCGAGATACCGTACCACAGCTGTTGGATCGACGGAGTGATCTCGGCATCGAGTCGCCGGTGTTCTTCGCTAGTGGACGATGTCCGTGTTACGTGCCGGACCGAAAGGGCAACGACGAGTACGTCGACGTTCGCGACAACAACTACGAGTTCGGGTGAACTGCCTCGGATCAAGTCCCGGGGCAGTCGCCTCGAACCGCCTGTACAGTTCAGTTAAACGGGTTGTCAGCTGTCTCCAACCGCGTGATGCTGTCGATAAGGTCAAAGTCGTCGTCAAATGAATACAGGTACTCGATATTCACCCGCTCCATGTGGGCGACGATGGTCGCGTCTCCGAACGCGAGCCCTTCATAGGTCTCGAAGAGTTCCACTGCGCGATGGAAGTCTGTCTGCGCGGAGTGGACGAGTTCGAAGCCGGCCGAATTTGAGAGCCGATTGCGGAGATCAACTGCGATGTCGTGGCGCTGTCGTTCGTGAATCCAGTTCAGCGATTCTGACAACACATAGTTCGTGACCCGGGCAGTGGGAAGGTCACCTCGATCGATTGCCCGGACGATCCCTGCTGCCAGTTCGTGGCGACTGTCGGGACTTGTGTCCTTGTATTCGATGAGGATGTTCGAATCGATGAGAGCGGCCGGCATTTAGGCGTTCTCGGTGAACGCGGGATCGTCCTCGGACCCAGCGAGGTCGTGGGTTTCGAGGCCATCACCACCCATCGGGGCCTGAAGATCGTCATCTTCGAACGCGCCGTAGCGCTGTCGGACAACCTCAACCGTGAGATCCCCGCTGTCGGTGACGGTCCAGCGGAGCTTATCGCCAGCCTCAATATCAAGCCGCCGGCGGAGCGCTGCGGGGATCGTGACCATCCCTTGATCGCTGACTTTGGTTTCTTCGGGCGGACTGTCGGCTGCCATACGAACTAGTACACGCCTTGTCGTGTTACATGTTGCGCCACATGTCCAATCGGGTAGCGCCGTTTCATACAGCCTGTCGATTTTGTTCGCTAGCACGACGCGTTCGTAGATTGCCTTGACGGTGAACCGAACGGACGGGCGTCCCCACCGAACGCTTTTATCTAAGATTGATTTACAAACGTGTATGACTTCGCCGGACAGCGATGAGACGACGCTCCGAGACAAGGTGGCCGCCACGCTGGCAGATCATCCCGTTCGCGTCGGATTCCTGTTCGGCTCACAGGCACGTGGCGATTTCCATGATAAAAGTGATGTTGACGTGGCCGTCGTCTTTGAAAACACAGCCCCCGGTGACCCGAACCAGATGGACAAGCGTCTGGCACTCGGGAGTGACCTCGCACTCGCGCTTCAGACCGACGACGTTGACTTAGTGGACCTTCGGTCAGCGCCATCATCGCTCATCCGCGCAGCTTTCCGCGACGGCGACCGTCTCGTTGGTAGCGATGTCGACGCACGCCGACTTCGTGATGAGTTGCTCGCTGACGCGGACGAGGATCCGCGTTCACCGGCCAAGCGGTTCGATGACGCACTCTCGGCCATCGACGACCACCTCGCATGACACTGTCGGAAGACGATCTCGAACGGATCGTGAGTGCCGTCGAGACGATAGAGGAGAGCCTCTCGGTCCTTGTGGCGAAGCAGTCGCTCTCCCGTGAGACGTATCGGTCCGATCGAGAGCAACGCGACGTGGTTGAACGCCGCTTCGTCAAACTGACTGAAGCAACGCTTGACATCGCGAAGACACTCGTTGTTTTTGAACGGGGAGCACCGCCGGAAAGTAATCCAGCGGCGATGGTGGAACTAGACGCCGCAGGAGTTTTTCACAGGGCGACGACAACAGAGATGGTCCAAGCCGCTCGTTTTCGGAACGTCCTCGCCCACACCTACGGTAACGCCATCGATCACGACAATGTCTACGCCGCACTACAAGATCTTGAACGCTATCGGGACTTCCTACACGACGTACGTTCGTATCTCAACGAGATCGATGCGCTGTAGTCGATGAGCTATTCTGCGACCCAATTGGCGAGTTCGGGAAAACACTCGGGACAGTATTCGACCACGATCCCACGCTCGATCACGTCCGAGACAGTCTGGGCATCACGCTGTAGTTGGTCTCGCAGGTCCTCGTCGGCCTCACCGAACACATCGAATCCCAATTCACGCTCGTAGCCACAGGGAGCATTTTCGGCTCGGTGGACGATCGACGGTCCTGACTTCTGTGCCGCAGTATACTGACTATCGATCTCTACCGGTGTCGAAAGGACTTCTTCACCAACAGACTCACGTACGGCCGGTAGTTCCTCGGGCTGAATTTCACGAAGCTCCGAGACGTGATCCATCGCGGGCTCGAAACCCATCGCGTCATCGAACGATCCATAGTCACACCGCCGCACGGGCATATACGAGAGCCGAAGACGATCCGCCGCAGACCCGACTTGTTGGCGAATGGCGCGTGCCCGATACAGCATCGACGTGTACGTCTCGTGGACAGAGTCGACATTCCAGGACGCGCTCATATCGCGCCGTATCTGGACGAGAAACACCGCACCTTCGACACCGGATTCGGTCAACAGCCCACCGTCCCCCCGTTCTTTCGACAGGCGCATTTCTGTCGCGTACGCTGGGAAACACTCAGAACACGGAGACAGGTCTCGGTTAAGTGCCTCCTCATGTGTCAGATAGAGATAACGAGACTCCGTCGAGACATCAGAGTGCTGTGCTGTCGTCACTTGTATTCCGGATTCGGTGACAAGTTCGCCCGTCTCCACGGCTGGCAGATCCCCGTCTGTAATCCGCGTAGCATTGTGGAACCCATGGAACGTGTCCAACTCCGGGGATCCATCGTCATCGCACCTGTGCCACCACTCAACGGCTACAGGGTCATCCGGTGCGGGCGTGTCCTCGTTCAACGATGGCAATTCAGCCGGTTCAGGGGTATTACGTGTCATTATTGTGGGCCTCGTTCGCGGGAACTTTGAAGAGCGTCACTCGGGCTATCTGATTCACGAGCCACGCTCCGAGTGCGCGAGGGGCGATTCGAACGCCGGAGGAGGAAACCTCCTCCGAGCTCACGGCACTGTAGGAGCCGTGAACGCCCGTCTCGGTCGTGGCACGACCGCGTGATACCGAATTACACTACTCGCGCTTGACGGAAAAAGATGAGAGAACAAGGCTATACAGACTCGAAGGCCTCGATTTCATTGATGACCTGCTTCGGGTTCTCGGCGTGTTCGATGAACGAGAAGACGGTCTCTGACCACCCGGAGACGTTGTAGACGTTCTCGTAGCCTTCCGGGGTCACGAGGTCGCCGTAGGACGCAAGATCGACGAGATACAACGCGGTGTCCGTGGAGACCTCGTTCTGATACGCATCGAACGCCGCCTTCACCGTCTGGGTATCGCGCGCCGTGAATGGTGTGCTGTTCCAGATCTGCATGTCGGTGAAGACGACGATTCGCTCAACCGGCTCGCCTCGGTCACGGAGATACTCCAGTGCCTTCCAGCCGTTCGTCGAGTTCCCGACATCCTCGTCGATGGCCAGCACCGCATCTTGGCGCTGCAGTACTGGTGTGTCGACGTGCATTGGAACGGTCTGGAAGTCGTCACCGAACCCGCCAACCTCGGCACCTTGATCGGCCAGGATCGCACCAAATAACGCACCGATCTCTTTCAAGCGGAGCGTGCTATTCCTGGACAGCGCCATGTCCATCGATCCCGAGAGGTCCACAGCGACGAATGTATCTCCGAGTCCGTCGGGCACCGTCTCGACAGCGACGTCAATTGCGTCCTCCAGCCACCGTTCGACTGCTGGTGCTTGGACGTCCGCGTTCTGAAGCGCGGTGTACGCCTGATAGTACCGGAACGGGTACAGCGGCGCGTACCGGACTGCCTCCAGGTCGAGGTGATCCACGATGGTGTCTTCGTCAACGCCGGCTTCGAGCATGTTCCGGAGGTTCCGGATCGACGCGAAGATCGGCAGCGAGTACGTGTCGTCCTCGATGAGCGTCTCCCACGCGGCTCGGGTGTTGCCGCGCTCGGAGATAACCGTCTCCCACGTGTTCGGCGACGGCAACGGGTCGACGTCTGGATAGTCGTCGAGGCCGCCGCGCATGAATCGCTCGAACAGCACCTCTTGGTCGGTGTCGACGGGCGTGGGGTGGACGCGGTTGAACACGTCGTGTAGCGTCACCTCACGCCGCGACAGTTCATACTTGCCCAGCGTGTAGGCGTCGGCCATCGAGACGAGCGCGTCTTCGATGCCGCGTCGAAGCGGCCACGGGGCAGTCCCGCCAAGGAGTTGGTCGTGGACCGCGAGCGCGGTGGCCGTCTCGTCCATCCGCTGGATGATCGCCGGCGCCCATTCGCGGATGAGCGATTCGGGGGAGTCGTCCTTGAATCGCTCGTCGTTGGCTGCCAGCACGAGCAGGACCTGTGGAATGTCCCGCAGGTAGAGTTCCTGACGCGCGTACGCGGCGAGCTTCAGGACGAATTTCGGATCCTCGTCTGCCGCGGCGTCGAACCGCCGGACGACAGCAGCGAGCTGCTCGTCATCGGTTTCGTAGAACGAGTCCTCCAACAGCTGGTTGATCGTGCGCTTGTACAGTGCGAGTCGTGGGTCGGCAGGCTCGAACGCTTCTCCACCTTCGTAGTTGGTGGTTCGCGTCGCCTCCGCGACCGTTTGTTTTGGCGTGTTGAATTCCATCCTATCACTCGGAGCCGCAACAGGCGACTCCGATACCGGTGCTGCTCACACGTGCTGCGAGCAGCGAACGTCCCCGGCACGATTCGAACGTGCGACACCCGGCTTCGAAGGCCGGTGCTCTGTCCTGGCTGAGCTACGGAGACAAAGTCGTGGCCGGGAAACTGTTGCAGCCGGAACAGCGTGCTACCTGGTTACACTACGGTGGAACAGTGGGATTCCACCGCCGGGATTCGAACCCGGACTTCCGGCTCCTGAGGCGAAGGATGACTCCAACTCGACGGCCACGAGATGAGTGATGGCGACCGGGAAACTGTCGGGGCGGGACCGGTGTCAAGAGCACTCTCGTACTCTCTTTGTCCGGGATGTTCTCGATGGGTTGTGCCACCGACAGGATTTGAACCTGCGAGTTCCTGGCGAAGCAACGCCCCGACTCGACGGTCGCCACGTGCGGCCGGGCAACCGGTGGTGCGACGGGCTATGACTCCCGTTGGTGTGCTTTGCGGGCGAAGAAACGCACCACCTCGACGACCACACGCTTGGGGAACGCTGACCGTGACAGCGTCACGAATCCGTGGCTGCCCGCTATATCAGACACGGAAAAACGCTGTCAGGGCCAGCCCCCCGAGTGCTCCCGAGGGGAATCGAACCCCTGGCCTCCAGTTTGAAAAACTGGCGTCTCTCGCCAACGGAGACTCCGGGAGCGCTGTAGGGACGAAATCAAGCGCTGAGGTGCGGCGGACACGCAAAGATTATCGCCGGCGTTCGAAGCCCTCGAGTTGCCCGTGCGTGAGCGTCACTTGATACGTGACGAGTGTCTCGAGATTCTCGAAGGAGTGTTTGATCTTGAAGCGGCCGTGGTAGTCGTCTCGTTCGATCCAGCCGTCGTGGACTCGATTCAGACTGCCGGCCATGTAGCGGAGATCTTCCTCGTTGACGTCGTCTCGGCTCGCGTATGGTCTGTCTTCCGGCGGGACCGCTTCGGTGTGCCACTCCTCTTCTAAGAGATGACCATCCACCGTAATCTGAAATGTGGTCATAGTCGGTCGGTCAATACCTTTCGTCTGCCAGTCGACGTCCTCGGCAGGAGCAATGCCTTCGGGGTACTCCGGTAGGTGGACGTCGTCGTAGAGTTCGACTGTATCGAATAGTCCCATCGTTGTCCTCCATTGCGGGACCAGGAGTCGAACCCGGACCTCGGGGATATGAGCCCCGTGGACTGCCATTACCCTATCCCGCAGCACCGCAATTCGGAACTCACTCATGGATATCTCTCAGTTCTCCACAGCTGTCCGTCCCTCAGTCTCGTCGGCTGGAAGTGAGAGGTCTCGGACTGTTGGAGAATGCTCCAGCCCGGATTCGAACCGGGGGCTCGGCCGTGAGAGGGCCGTGAGTTTGGCCGCTACTCCACTGGAGCAGGGTGGCCTCTCCTGGAAGGGGTCATCGGCCAGTGGGACGGGCAGGATTCGAACCTGCGTGTTCTCATTACAGGTGAGACGAAGGAACTCTCACCGTCGCACCGGCTCTCCGGTGAAAACTCGGCGAGAGTGTGTGAATGCCAGGCTCTTCCACCGTCCCGTAGTCTCCCTGGCACGACTCGAACGTGCGTCTCCTCCTCTACAGGGAGGCGTCGTGACCGCTCGACCACGGAGAGAAATGTCGCCGCGAGGATTCGAACCTCGGAAGGACCTACGCCAGCGGGCCTGAGCCGCTTCTCGTTGACCACTTGAGTACGGCGACAGAGAATACAGGGAATCGTCTACCGGTACAGTAACCGGCATGCCGCCACCAGGACTCGAACCTGGGAAGGACTAACCACACGGTCCTCGACCGTGTCCGTTTGACCACTCTGGCATGGCGGCGCGATTCGAGAATCGCCAGCGACTCTGCGAACCACTTCGGCACGCAGCGGCCGGAGAGCGATTTGAACACTCGTGTCCTCGCGGACGCCGCGCTTCCAACGCGGTCCCTTGGCCGGGGTGGGGAAATCCCGCCAACAGTGAGACGGAGAGTCGAACTCCGAAGCCTCGCAGCTCTCGGTTTTACACCGAGCGCAGTCACCAATCTGCTTGTCTCACCACACGCCGTCGGAGCAAGCTCCAACGAGCCCCCTTCGCGTTTCTCACCGGATGCCGGAAGACGCGCCTTACTCTGCTTCTAACCCTCGCTTTCGGGGCGAGTGAGTTCACCAGCACCCAGTCACGGCAGGGGCAAATGGCGGTCACCTCGTTCCGTGAAAGTACGTGCCTTCGTCGGTGACGCAGATTCTCACACTTCCAATCGTGTCGATGGACGTTGTCTCACCGAGTGGAACGTGGCGGAACGCTTCTTCCTCGCAGTCAGGGCAGACCTTCTTTGACATCACGCCGTGTCCCGGATTCGAACCGGGAACCCGTCGCCGGGGCTGGCGTAGCAGGCCAGTGGGGTCACCATTCCCCAGACACGGCACACTGAGCCGACGAGGATTCGAACCTCGGTCCTGTGCGCCCAAGGCACAGATCGTCGTCCGCTGGACCATCGGCTCACTGGACTGCCGAGCGTTCGGCAGTCGATTCGCTATCTGTACGACTGTTTCCAACTGCGCAACCGCGACCGAGTAGTCGTGGTTGCGCGTCTCATCGCGGGGGCGTACTTCGGGAGGTTCCCGGGAATACCACACCGGCTCATGTAGGTTGCAGACCCTGCTGGGCCCAGCATCGTCGGAACGATCCAGCTGATCGCACCAACGGGCTGCCTACCTCGATGGGTATCCCCACGTGGTTTGTCCACGCGTCCACGCCGACGCCGGGATTTGAACCCGGATCACGGCCGTGACAGGACCGTATGATCGCCGGATTACACCACGTCGGCATGTCGCCCCGGCCGGAATCGAACCGGCGACTTCCGGATTCAAAGTCCGGCGTCCCTCGCCAGCGGAGACTCCGGGGCTCGACGTAGCCGCAGCTAACGCTACGGGAAAGCGTACCAGCGACTCATGATGCGTTCAGCACGCACAGAATCGCTCGTTCGTCCTACAGTCAGGAACGAACGCAGACCAAACTGCCGCGAGCCTCGTCCCCCGTGCTCGTCCGTGGCTGTGAGCCAAGCGAGTACGAGACGAAAGCAGGCGGCAATCCCGTGTTCCCCAGCCCCTGACGGGTAGTCCGCGTGGGAGCCGGGTTATGCGGGTGAGAGTGTCCGGAGAGCGCCGGAGTGCGTCGCGCTCTCGTATTCGATGGCGACGCAGGCCCGACGATTTTCGTCCGGTCTCTCCACACGCTGGTCTTGTAGGTACCCGCCGAACACGCGACCCGCGGCTAAACAAGAGCGAGCACGCCGCGGTTTGAAGCGAGTATCGACCATGTTGCGGGATTCTCCGTTTACGAGGTTTGTTTCGGACGTCTGTTACGAATTACTGTGGGAACTGTATTAAACTTAGTCAGGGTGTGGTAACTATAGACACTGTTTTGACGAATCTAGTTCGCGGTCCGATCAATTAACTACCCCACCCTACTTGACTCAATCTGACAGGTTCGCTCGTTGAGGGTGTCGCTAGAACTCGAAGAGTTCTGGCTGCTAACCAGAAGTCACAGACTTCTGGTGATGGGGCTTGTCCGTGAACTCGGCCTCGAACCCGTCCGGGTGGGCGGTGAATCCACCACTCGGCGTCACAGTTCCAGACTTTAGGGCGAGTTGACTGTCGCCCGTCCGCCGAGACGACTGTTGGCCTCGACGGACGTACCGCATCCCGATGTTTTTCGCCGCATTGTAGTCCGCGTTGGCTTCCGACTCACACTTTACGCACCGGAAGTCGATCCGAGTCGTGCGATTCTCCTCAGCTGTGAATCCCCACTCGGCACACCGCTGTGACGTGTACGCCGACCCGACTTGCTTCACCGAGACGCCGACCGCTTCGGGTTTGTATTCTACCTGCTCGTACAGGGTTCGGAACGCCCACTTGTGACCCCACGACGCACCCGTTCGGTTGCGGATGTCTGTCAAGTCCTCAGACGCAGTCACGAACCCGCTATCGACGGTGGGGCCGTTGTGGCTCAGCCTGAAACACAGGTCGTACTCGAAGAGATCAACCGTGGAGATACTCTTGGCGCAATTGCGCCACATATTGTATGTCCCAGCCTTTGGTTTCGACGTAGTAGCTGAGCACTGCGTCGACGTATTCTATGGGCAGGATCTTGTGAGTTGCGAGGATACAGAGCATGTGTGGTGTCGTGAAGAGTGTGTTGCGGTCGTCAAGAGCGAGATTGATGAAAAGGTAGTTGGTGGTGTTGAATTCGTCCGTGATGAAGAGCTCTGCCTCCAACTCGTTAGCCAGCCAGACACCTTCGGCTTCCCCCTGATCAAGCCCATAGTCGATCGGCTCGTCGGCTCGGTTGTCGACATCGTGTGTTGTGATATGACGGGCAGCTTGGAGGACGAGATCGGCGGCGGCAGCTAGGAGGTCATCATCCCCCGTGGCATCGGCAACCTCGCCAAGGACACTCGCTGGTACGTGGATGTCGTACCCGGTGAGGAGTGTTTTGAGCGGGTCCCCGCCAGAGGGAGCCTTCGGCCGCCCGTCAACGACCGGCGTAGCGAGATTCAACAGTACATTCGTATCGACGACGGCAACGGCGTGCTCCGACATCGTCAGGGATGCGACTCGTCATCAGAATCAGCCGAATTTGAGTCCGTCCATTCGGAGATCTCGCCGTCGTAGAAGGTATCGTCACTCGGGAGCCCATCCTCGAGTGTGGGTATAGCGGGCGTCCGATCGATCGACTCTCGGAGGAGTTTTAATCGCAGTGCCTCCTCACGGCCCAGAATTGCTTCGACGGTGTCGTAATCGACCCGGCCGTCGTAGTAGGCGTCGCTCAGCCGTCGCTGGAACTCCTCGTCGTTTACAAGCTCTTCGAGTTCGTCCTCGAGTGCGTCGATGATGAGACGGGTACGAGAGATATCGAGGATTTCAATCGCGCTATCGGCGCGCTCGACGAGAGACTTTGGGGCGTTAAAATCGACGCGTGTTTTTTCCTCAGCCATCACGCTATGTGTAGGGTCTACACACGCATAATTTCTTTGCCGTTCAAGCGAGTGGATCTTGACATCCTCCTCCGGGTAATCGATTCACGGGCGGTACGAGGCGGATGCCCCGACTCTTAGGGTCGGGAAGGAAGCCGACAACCGCTTACACAAACCACGCCACGATGGCAGTCTGACTCCTGATTATTAAATAACTACGACATAACATGTAAAAACAGTGGAGTACCGTCGTACTGCCGTCATCAACTCCATCGGCACCGGTTACACACCACAAGTCGTGTGGACAGTGCGACCAGCCGACTCGGAAAGGCAGAATCCTTATGATTGCCTGACCAGAATTCTCGAATCATGCAAGCAGTCGTACTCGCGGCCGGCAAGGGCACGCGCCTCCGCCCGCTCACGGACAACAAGCCGAAAGGGATGGTCGAGGTCGACGGCAAACCCCTTATCACCCACTGCTTTGACCAACTCATCGAGCTCGGCGCGGACGAACTCATCGTCGTCGTCGGGTACATGAAAGAGCAGATCATCGACCACTACGGCGACGCCTACGAGGGCGTCCCGATCACCTACACCCACCAGCGCGAGCAGAAGGGGCTCGCCCACGCCCTCCTCACCGTCGAGGAGCACGTCGACGACGACTTCATGCTCATCCTCGGCGACAACATCTTCCAGGCGAACCTCAAGGACGTCGTCCGTCGCCAGCGCGAGGAGCGCGCGGACGCCGCCTTCCTCGTCGAGGAGGTCCCCTGGGAGGAGGCCTCCCGCTACGGCGTCTGTGACACCAACCAGTACGGCGAGATCACCGACGTCGTCGAGAAGCCCGAGGACCCGCCGAGTAACTTGGTGATGACCGGCTTCTACACCTTCTCGCCGGCGATCTTCCACGCCTGCCACCTCGTCCAGCCCTCGAACCGCGACGAGTACGAGATCTCAGATGCCGTCGACCTCCTCATCCAGTCGGGCCGCACTATCGACGCGATCGGCCTCGACGGCTGGCGCATCGACGTCGGCTACCCCGAGGACCGCGACGAGGCCGAGCGCCGGCTTCAGGGTGACGACCCCGACACGGACGGCGACGACGAGGACGCCGAAGCGGTCGTCGAGTCGGACGCGTAACCAAACAGGATAAATCGCCCGTCCCCGAACCCCAACCTAATGCGTGTGAGTATCGTCGGCAGCGGCTACGTGGGGACGACCGTCGCGGCCTGCTTCGCCGACATGGGCCACGAGGTGGTGAACGTCGACATCGACGAGGAGGTCGTCGCGGCGATCAACGACGGCCGCGCGCCGATCCACGAGCCGGGCCTCGACGACCTCCTCGCCGAACACGGCGGCGACGCGCTCACGGCGACGACCGACTACGCCGCCGTCCGCGACACCGACATCACGTTCCTCGCGCTGCCGACCCCCGCGAACGACGACGGGAGTATCGACACGTCGATCATCGAGGCGGGCGCCGAGGCGCTCGGTGACGCCCTCCGGACGAAGGACGGCGACCACGTCGTCGTGACGAAAAGCACCGTCGTCCCGACGACCACCGGGGAGACGCTCGCCCCGATCCTCGCCGAAGCCTCGGGAAAGGAATTCGGCGACGACCTCCACGTGGCGATGAACCCAGAGTTCCTCCGCGAGGGGACGGCCGTCGCGGACTTCCAGTCGCCCGACAAGGTCGTGTTCGGCACGCGGCCCGACGACGCGGTCGCGCTCGACGCCCTTCGTGGGGTGTTCGAACCGCTCCTCGACGCCAGCGACGCCGCGGTCGTCGAGACGGGGATCGCCGAGGCGGAGATGATCAAGTACGCCAACAACGCGTTCCTCGCGAGCAAGGTCAGCCTCATCAACGACATCGGGAACGTCTGCAAGCAGTTCGGCGTCGACGCCTACGAGGTGGCCGACGCGGTCGGCCTCGACGACCGCATCGGCGAGCGCTTCCTCCGCTCCGGCTTAGGGTGGGGGGGAAGTTGTCTGACGGGCGATCAGCGCATTCTAGCGAAGGACGAGACGGGTACGAGACATCTCACGCTCGGCGAGTTCTTCGACGAGTACGTTTCCGACGGGACCGTCGACGACGTTTCGGTACTCAGTCGGTCGGAACAGGGCGAGTTCGCGTTCAAGCCCGTCGAGGTGGCGACGCGCCGTCGGTACGACGGTCCGCTACACACGATCCGGACGAAAATGAACAAACGGGTGACCGTTACTCACGATCATCCGATGCTCACGCTCGAGGGGAACGATACCGCGGTCAAGCCGGCTGCGGAGCTCGAAGCGGGAGATTCCGTACCGGTGTTGGCCGATCTCCCGAGCGATCCCGTTTCGGAGTTTGACCTCATCGAGATCGTTGCCGAGTCGCCCGACTTCGAAAACGATCGGGTGTATCTGAAACCGTCGACGCCGTTGGAGGCGAACAAAGACGAGGTGTACGAGGTGCTTCGCGCGTACAACCGTCAGTTCGACTATGACAAGCTCTCCGATCTCGTCGGGGATAACTACCTGCCGCTCGACGCGTTCCTCACCTACGAGGAGGAGTTACCGGTCGACAGGGAAGACCTGTCTCTCTACACGACGCGGGGCGGTGGGCAGACGTACGTGCCAGCCATACTCCGCGTAGACGAGCGGTTCTGGCGGTTCATCGGGTACTATCTCAGCGAGGGTCACATCAACGACGACACCTCCGGACACGGCTCGACCACCAGAAGACGGATTCAGTTGAGTTTCCATCCAAGCGAGGAACCGGAGTACGTCCGCGATGTCGAGTCGTACTACGAGGACCTGGGTATTCGGTATCAAACGAGGCAACAGGAAACCACGATGGCTGTCACTATCTCCAGCCGGGTTTTCGCCGCGTTCCTCGAGTGGCTCGGCTGTGGTACCGGCTCCTACTCCGCGGCGATCCCCGACGGCGCGTTCCAAGCGACGGCCGACGAACGCGTGGCGTTGCTTTCGGGACTGTTCCGCGATGACGGGCATATCGAGTACACCAATCACTCGAACGCCGTTGTCTACGACTACGGCTCCGTTAGCGAGGAGTTGATCGACGGGATGACGCTGCTACTCCACAGTCTCGGCATCGTCCCGAGCTACAAGACTTCGCAGTCGGCGAAGTCGACGCTGCCGGCCCACTTCCTGCGCGTGAGCTCGAAACGCCAGATCGCGGCGCTGAAGGAGCTGTTCCTGCCCGAAGAGCAAGACCGGATCGACGATCGGCTCGCCTCATACGATCGGGACATCGCACCGACGGGGCACACGGCGGACGGCGGATTTACCTCAGTTCCGGTTCGCGATGTCACCGTCGAGGAGACGACGACGGACGTTTACTCGCTGGAAGTCGCCGAGGACCACACGTTCGTGACGACCGACGGACTAGTCGTTCACAACTGCTTCCCGAAGGACACGAATGCGATAATCGCTGCCGCGAAGGAGACCGGCTACGACCCCGAGTTGCTCGAGGCCGCCGTGCGCGTGAACGACGGCCAGCCGGAGCGACTGCTCGGACGGCTCGACGATCACGCCGACGTGCGCGGCGAGCGCGTCGCCGTCCTCGGGCTCTCGTTTAAGCCGGGCACCGACGACGTCCGGAACTCCCGAGCGATCCCCGTCATCGACGGGCTCCGGGAACGCGGCGCGACCGTGGTCGCGTACGACCCGGTGGCGACGGAGAGCATGCGCGAGCACTTCCCGGACGTCGAGTACGCCGACTCGGCGGCGGCCGCGCTCGACGGCGCGAGCGCGTGCGTCGTCTGTACGGACTGGGACGAGTTCGCCGCGCTCGAAACGGAGTTCGACGCGATGGACGCCCCGATCGTCGTCGACGGCCGGCGGATCATCGAGCGACGGGACGGCCTCACCTACGAGGGGCTCACCTGGTAGCGATCACCCGGACCGGCGACGCCATAGGCCGCTCACGACGAGGAGCGCCCCGACGCCGCTGCCGGCGAGCGACCCGGCCAAGAGGAGATAGCCGATATCGACGACGACGCGAACGAGGTAGATCGACCCCTCGTACCCGACGAAGTAGTGGTTCGTCACGTCGTTGCGGTACACGAACCGAGTACCTTCATCCGACGGCCCGCGGTCCGAGTAAATGCGGTCCGCCGAGCCGACCGCCCCCCTGACTGCGGCCTGTTCTTCCGGAGACAGGGCCTTGAACTCGATCGGCTCGATCTCGCTCGGCGAGTACGCGTCGAGCGACGCCGCCATCGCCTCCTCGGTGGGTGCCTGCGCATCGATCGACGTCTCGTAGGCGGGTAGCCCGAGGTACGCGCCGCCAAGACACGCGAGTAGGCAGCAACAGCCGAGCGCGACGCGGAGGGAGACTCGCGTTCGGTTGAACTGGACCATGCTCACTGGACCGGCGCCTCGATCTCGCCAACCCGCCGCATCCGATAGAACCGAACCCTGCGCGTCAGTACGCGCCAGCACACGGCCGCGACGGCGGCCCCGACCGCGTTGGTGAGCAGGTCGCCGAAGTCGGCCGTGCGCGCGTCGAGCGTCGACTGGAGCAGCTCGATACTCCCGCCGTAGCCGACGGCGAGCAGGAACACGACGCCCAACACGGTTCGGTCGCGCCACGGCGAGTCCTGAAACGCGTACGCGAGCGTCACCGCGAGCCCCGCGTACGCCAGCCCGTGGAGCCACGTGCCGTACGGGAACACGCCGAGGGGGCCGGTCCGTATCACGCCGCTTCCCGGCGGCGTGAACACCGAGTAGTAGAGGATCGTCGACGCGACCGCGGCGACACCGGCGAGGCGGAGCGGCCGCGGCACGAGCGGGAGTCGGAGCCGACGCATCGTACCACGCTCCTCTGTGGGCGCCGACAAAAGGGTACGGATCCGCGCAGTTGAGCGCACGCCGAACGAATACGCTTTTTACGCGCGCGCCGGTCGTCGTTGGTAATGCCGGATTCGGAGGGTACCTCCACAGAGCTGATCGACGACGAGGGGCGGCTGTTCGGCCGCGTCAACGTCATCGACGCGCTCGTCGTGTTGCTGATCGCCGCCGTCGTCGTCGCGGGCGCCGCGTTCGTGCTCACCGACGACCCGGCGCCGCCGCCGGAGACGGACACCACGTACGCGACGATTGACGTTGGCACCGTCTCGCCGTACGTTGTCGACGCTATCGAGGAGGGTGATGCCTACGACTCCGATAGCACGTCAACACTCCGGATAACAGACGTTCATCTCACGCCACAGGACGGTCAGATTCGCGTCATCCTCCGCGTAGCGCTTGAAGGCGAACCCAACGAGCAAGGAAGTCTCACGTACGCAGGGGCCCCACCACGACTCGGACGGACGCTCGATATCACGACCGACCGCTATCAGGTCAACGGCCAGATTCGTGACGTCGGCGACAGCGACGCATTGGCTACCGAACAACAGCGCGTGTTGCTCTCGAGTCAAGTCGATGCGGGCACCGCGCAGGCGGTGACCCCCGGTGACGAGATTCGCCTCAGCGACCGCACCGTGGCCCGCATCAACAACGTCACCACCTACACGACCAACCGATCGACCCAACGACAGCTGTTCGTTGAAGCGACGCTCGCTGGGCACCGCCAGCAGGACCGGCTCCGGTTCGGCGGCAGTCCAGTCAGGCGGGGACAGAGCGTAACACTTCCCACAAATGAGTACACACTCGACGCGCGAATCGAACAGGTCAGCCACGATATCGACATGGACGCGACAACGACCCGGACCGTGACGCTCCGGATGGAGGAGGTTCGCGAGGACTTCGCGGACGCCATCGAACCGGGGATGGTCGAGCGGACCGGCGACACCACCGTCGCTCGCGTCACCGGCGTGGAGACGGAGCCGTCGCTCATCATCACCACCGGCGAGAACGGCAGCGTCAACGTCGTGGACCACCCGGTGAACCGCGAGGTAACGATCACCGCGGACCTCCAGCTCCGAGAGATGCCGAGCGGCCTCGCGTTCAAGGGCGACCAGATCCGGCAGGGGTCGACCGTGGCGCTCGATCTCGGCACGGTTACTGTGGAGGCGACGGTCGTCACCGTGGGGCGGTAACCACGTCCAGGTCCGCCACAGTCGCAACACACATGAGCACCCACCCGAAGATCGATTCAGATGAGTGACGAGACGGAGGCGGGTACGCTGGCCGGAGGCGTACGGCGGGCGGCCCGCGAGTCGCGTCTCGGTCGCCTATCGCGGCGCACCGCCGACGCCGTGCGCGACTCGTACCTGTACCGCTGGCTCACCGCGGAGCCGGACCCGGATGTGATCGTGATCGATCTCCGGGAGACGTGGACGGTCGGCCCGTTCATTCGCCTCCTCGATGCGGTCCTCGACCGGCTCCTCCCCGCGCTCGACGACTCTCGCCTGGCGGCCGCGGTCCGGGCCGGCGTGCGGCAGACGTTGGCGGCGCCGGCGGTCGCCGTCGGGCTGGCGCTCCTCGCGGCGGGCCTCGCCCTCGGACTGGCGAGCGTCGCGGCCGGAACGCTCGGGACGACTCGCCTCGTCGTTGCGGGCGGCCTCGTCGCCGCCGGCGTGCTCGCCACCCGCGAGCGCCGAAGCTGGGCGGCGCTGCGCGAGACGCGTCCGGTCGAGCTCCTCGTCGCCGCGCTCGAACCCCCGGAGCCGCCGGAGGGAACGGCCGCCGACGCGAACGCGACTGAGACCGGACGGGAGCACCGCTCGACGGACGGGGACGCGAACGCGGGCGGTCCCGACGCGGGCGGTCCCGACGGGACGGAACCGTCCGAGCCGGAGCCGTCGGTCGACGGGCGGACCCGCTCCGACCGCTAGGCCAAACGGGGGCGCTTAAGTGACTGCCCGCGCCCGATTCGGGTAGTGACCACTACGGAGCTGCTCGTTGCGATACTCGCCGGGATCGTTCAGGGCGTCGTCGAATGGCTCCCCGTCTCGAGTCAGGGGAACCTCTCGCTCGTGCTCACGCTCGTCGGCACCGACCCCGCGGTCGCCGTCCAGCTCGCCTTATTCCTCCAGCTGGGGACGACGCTGTCGGCCGCGACGTACTACCGCGCGGAGATCGAGACCATCCTCAGGGCGATCCCCGGATGGCGCCCCGCGAGGGCGTACGACGCGGACCACGCGATCGCGACGTACGTCGTCGTGGCGTCGCTGTTCACCGGGGTCGTGGGGATTCCGCTCTATATCCTCGCCGTCGACCTCGTCAGCGAGCTCACGGGCGGCGTCTTCGTCGCCGCGATCGGCGTCCTCCTCGTGATCACCGGGCTCCTCCAGCGGGCCTCGGACAGCGTCAGTATGGGCGGCCGCGAGACGCCGTCGCTCGTCGATTCGATCCTCGTCGGGGCCGCACAGGGTTTCGCCATCCTCCCCGGGATCTCCCGGTCGGGCGTGACCGCGAGCGCGCTGCTGTTCCGGAGCTACGACCCGCCGACCGCGTTTCGGCTCTCCTTCCTGCTGTCGATTCCCGCGAGCGTCGGCGCGGCCGCGCTCACCGTCACGAGCGCGGGCGGCCTGCCGGGGATCGCGCCGGTGCCAGCGGCGGTCGCGCTCGGCGTGAGCGGCGTCGTCGGCTACCTGACGATCGACGCGCTCATGCGCGTCGTCGAGCGCGTCCCGTTCGCGACGGTGTGTTTCGCCCTCGGCGCGCTCGCGATCGTCGGCGGGGGCGGGATCGCGCTGCTCGTGTGATCTCTCAGGCGCGTTCACCGTCTCGATCGGCTTGGCGATACGTCTCAAGTCACCGACGCGGCGACGCGCCCGGGGCGTCGAATCACGCTAGGCGGTCGAGATCACCGCGACGCTCCCGATGCATGATACCGGCAGCGAACACGCGGAGTTTCGACACGAGTTCCGACTCGGACCCGTACGTCTCCACGCGCAGGTCCCATCGGACTCTCGCGGAGCGTATCATCGCACTCGTCACGTCGTCCTCGTGAACGAAGCAGAATCGGTCACCGTGCGTTTCCGAAAGCGCTTCGAGAATGCTTCCGGCCTCCTCCCCGACCCCGAAATTGTGCCCGAGAAACGGGAGAACGAACGCGGTCGCGTTGCTACAGCGAGCGTACTCGATGCTCTGTGTCGCGGCGTCCACGTCCTCCGTACTCACGTCGACGTCGAGCGCGAGAAACGCGTTCACTCCGGGACGCACGCGAAGGGCTCCCTGAACGCGTCGCAAAAGCGCCTGTGCAGCGTCGATTTCGTCTTTGTTCCGGAACAGCCGCCGGAGCGGTCCCGGGAGATCCGCGACGTCTATTTCCCGCTGTTCTCCCTCGCCCAGCACGTAGTTGAGGTTGAACGATTTGTACGGACCCATGAGGTAGAAGAGGAACCGGTCGTACGCCACGTCTCCCAATCGGTCGGCGATGAGATCCCGTGTGATCTCGACGGTCATACGCCGCCGTCCAGCCGCAGGTATATAAAAAACAGTGTTTTTGAAGAATACTGGCTTGAGAACTACTAAACGTCTCTCAGCCGTAGGCTGCGATGAGATGGCGACGAATCATACGGTCGAGGGTGACTCCCCGGAGGATCCGGAGGACCTCCTCCCGGACGAGAGCGTTCTCACGCTCGACGAGTACCTGGCGATGCACGCTGCCGTCGGACACCGCACCCGATACGAGATACTCTACCGACTCGTCCACGGCGGGGACATGAGTCCGACGGAACTCGAAGAAGCAACCGGCGTCGACGACAGTACCGTACATTATCACCTCAACGAGCTCGTGGACGTCGGGCTCGTGGAAAAACGGCAGCGTACCGACCGCGGACAGGACGGTCTGTATACGTACTACCGGGCGACAGTCTTCGGAGAGGTGACGCTCACGAGCGGCGTCGACGAACTGATCCGCGGCGAACGAGCGTTCGGAACCATGTACGACAGTTCGGCCGAGCATTGACATCCTCCGCGGCTAACCGGCCGCTCCGCGCTCTGACGGTGCGCCACTCGCTCAACGCGAGCCAGACCGACTCGACGTCGTCGTACTCCGCGTGGTCGAGGGCGTCCACGTCGGTCGGTGATTCGGCGTCGAACCGCTCGCGAAACGCCGACTCGCGCTCCGTGAGTTCGGCGAGTCTGTCGTGGAGTTCGTCGCGTGACAGGTCCCCGAGTCGGTTCCGGAGCCGCCACTCGAAGTACGACTCGTTGCGGACGTACGTGAGCGGCGACTCCGAGACGCGTTCGACGACGCCGATGTCGGCCAGCCGCTTAAGATGTCGCCGCGCGGTGTCCGGGGCACACGAAGCGCGCTCCGCGATCGCCGATACCCCCCCCGGCTCGTACAGCTGGAGCGCGATCCGGTACGCCCGCTCGTCGGCGGGGTCGGCGTCGAGATCCGCGCCGAACCCTTCGGCGAGTGCGAACTCCTCGCCCGGTTCGTCGGCGGGGATGCTCATCAGTAGCGGAAACGATTATATAATTCCGGTGTCGTCGAACTATTTGCGCTACAGAGGCGGCGAACAGCAGATTCGATGAGCTTCGATCCGTCGCCTCAGTCGGCGCTCGCTCCCGCCGCCGTGTGAGACGCGGGCTGGCCCGTCTCGGTATCGGCGCCGCCCTCGGACTCCGCCTCGGCCGCCAGCGTCCCCACGTTCGCGAACACGAAGCCGGCGAACCCGACCCGAAGCAGGAGGTCGAGGTACTCTAAGGTCACCGCCGCGGAGAACTGATCGAACAGCCCGGCGATCTGTAACATCGCCCACGCGATCAGGACGCCGAACGCGAACAGCGCGAGGTTCCGCGTCTTCTTGTAAAACAGCTCCCGGGCGGGCGGCTGCCGGGCGGCCACGCTCGCTACCGGGCCGAAGAACAGCCCGAGCAGGACGAGGTAGCCGACGAGGATCGCGAGGGTGCCCGCGGTCGCGAGCGGTCCCGCGAACACTTCGGCGAAGTCGTAGCCGAGCCGTATCGCGACGGTGAGCGCGACGATCCCCCAGACGTACCGCCGGCCCGCCCCCGAGACGAACGCCGCGAACCCGAACAGGAAGGGGTACGCGACGTAGTCGGAGAGCAGCTGCCCCGCCTCCAGCGTGCCGCTCCCGACCGAGAACGCCCCGATCCCGGCGCCCCACGTCCCGATCCCGACGCCCGCGAGCGCCACGACCGCGACGAACGGGTAGCAGTACCGCCGCAGCTCTGCCGGCTTGCGCCGCGCCAAGGCGAGCAACACGACCGCGGAGACCGCGTAGATCCCCGCCGAGGCGAACCGCACCGTCGACGGCTCAATCATCGGCGCTCACCTCCGCGTCGGCGGCGGCCGGGCTCGCGGCGGCCGCGACCCCTCCGCCGGCGCTCCCCGCGTCCGCTCGCGTGTCGAACTGCGCGAGCCGCTCGGTGAGCGACGCGGTCCGCTCGGCGAGCGCCGTCGCCGTCTCCGCGAGGTCGCGGACCGTCCCGGCGGTGTCGTCGGCGGTCTCGGCCAGCGTCCGCGCGCGGTCGGCCGCGTCGGTGGCCGAGTTGTGGACCTCCTCGACGCGGGCCGCGACCGACTCGATCCCCTCGGCGCCCTCGTCGGTCGCGCGGGCGATGTCCCCCATCGCGACGTCGACGTCCTCGACGGTGCCGGTGAGTTCCTCGATCGCCTCGCCCGCCGCCCGGACCGCGGCGGTCGTGTCGTCCAGTTCCGTCATCGTCCGGTCCATCTCTCCGGCGACCGCCGACACGTCGTCGGTCACCTCGCCGATCGTCGACTCGATTGCCGTCGTCGACTCGCGCGTCTCCTCGGCGAGCCCCTTCACCTCGTCGGCGACGACCGCGAATCCGTCGCCGTCACCACCCGCTCGCGACGCCTCGATGGAGGCGTTCAGCGCGAGGATGTTGGTCTGCTCAGCGATGTCGGCGATCACGTCGGTCGTCTCCGCGACGCCGTCCATCCGGTCGTCGAGCCCGGCGACGAGGTCGTCGAGCTCTGCCAGCAGGTCGCCGATCTCGACGATCGCCTCGACCGCCTCGGTCGCGCGCTGCTCGCCCTCCTCGCCGAGCTCGGCCGCGGCGCTCGCGTCGCCGGCCACCTCGTCGGTGGTGGAGGCGATCTCCTCGACAGTCGCCGAGAAGTCGTCGGTGTCGGCGGCCGTCTCGCGCAGCCGGTCGGTCTGCTCGTCCAACTCGTCGGCGAGCGTTCGCATCTCGTCGGCCACCTCCTCGTTCATCGCGGCCACGTCGTCGGCCTCGGCGGCCATCTCCTCGCTCGTCGCCTCCACGTCGCCCGCGAACGTCTGGATGTCCTCGATCGTCGTCGAGAGCCCGCCGGTCATCTCGTTGTACGCGGCCGTGATGCGCTCGATCGCGTCGACCTCGCTCTCCTCGGAGAGCTGTCGGGAGAGGTCGCCGTCGGCCGCCCGCTCCATCGCGCCGCCGATCTCGTCGGCGTGTTCGAGCAGCGTGTCGGAGAGCTCCTCGGCCTCCTCACGGGCCGTCTCCGCCTCCGACTTCGCGCGTTCGGACTCGGCGACCGCGTCCCGCAGCGACCGCCGGGTCTCGTCGAAGGCGTCGAAGAGTCGCCCGATCTCGTCGCCGCGATCGGAGCTGGCGCTCGCGTCGAACTCGCCGCGGCCGACGGCCTCGGCCGTCTGCGTCAGCCGCCGGAGCTCGACGGCGACGTTGCCGACCATGACGATCCCCAGCAGGCCCAGGTTCAGGGTGAGGACGACGCCGATCCCCATGAGCGACGCGGTCGCGGCCTCCGGCGTCCCGACCGTCGCGACGTGGCCCGCGAAGAGGCCGACGAACCCGAGCGTAACGACGAGGGTCGAGAGCACCGCCGCCCCGACGCGTCGACCGTACCGCCCGGTGATTACGTTCAGCATGTATGATCGGAGAGTAATAACCACCTTACTTAGGAGTACAGGCGTGATTACCCGAATCGATAATCAGAGCGGCGAGCGTGCGAGCCGCGGGCAGAGCGGTCGGCGATCGGAAACCGAGCGACTGCGAGCCGGCGACGCGCCGGGGCGCGGGCTTTTCCCTCGGCCGTGCCACCCGTATCCATGCCCAGCGTCAGCGAGACCTACATCGAGAACCGCCAGCGCGTCCAGCCCACCCACACGAACAACTACGCGTCGGCCCACGGGGGGAACGTCGTCAAGTGGATGGACGAGATCGGCGCGATGTCGGCGATGCGCGCCGCGGGCGAGACCTGCGTCACGGCCAAGATCAACGAGCTCGACTTCAAGCGGCCGGTGCCGCAGGGGGACACCTGCGTCATCGAGTCGTACGTGTACGCGGTCGGGCGGACGAGCCTCCGGACGCGGATCCGCGCGTACCGCGAGTCGCCGCGGACCGGGGAGCGCGAGCTCACCACGGAGTCGTACTTCGTGTTCGTCGCCGTCGACGCCGACGGGGAGCCGACGCCCGTCCCGGACCTGGAGGTCGCGGGCGAGCGCTGCCGCGAACTCCGCGACGAGGCGCTCGCCGCGGAGCCCGACGAGGACCGCTGAGCGGCCGAGACGACCGATCCAGACGAGGACCACCGAACGTGCGGGCCGACCGCCGCGCGCGCGACGCTCGACGCGTCAGCGGCTGATCCGGTCGGCGCCGTCGATGACGGACGCGACCTCCGCGCGGGTCGTGACCGCGAGGTCGCCGTCGGTCGTCCGCTTCACGGCCGCCGTCGCCGACCCCCACTCCAGGGCCGCGGAGACGTCGCCGCCCCGCAGTCGCTCGGCGACGAACCCGGCGACGAACGCGTCGCCGGTGCCGATCGCGTCGAACGTCTCCGCCTCGAACACCGTCTGCTCGTACACGTCGCCGCCCGTGAGCGCCGTCGCCCCCTCGTCGCCGCGGGTGACCACCACGGTGTCGAGGGCGTGGTCGGTCGCGAGGCCGTGGGCGACCTCGACGGCGTCGCCGTCGCGGTCCAGCACCGCCCGCGCATCCCGGTGCGGGACGAACAGGGTGTCGACGTGCTCGAACAGCGTCTCGTACGCGTCGCGCGCCTCGTCGGGCCCCCACAGCTTCGACCGGTAGTTCAGGTCGAACGAGCGGGTGGCGCCCGCCTCGCCCGCGCGGCGCAGGAGCGCGGTCGTCGTCTCCGCGGCGGCCGGCGACAGCGCCGGCGTGATCCCCGTCGTGTGGAACCACTCCGCGCCGTCGAGCGGCGCCGCGGGGAGCTCGTCGGGCTCGACGGTCGTGATCGCGGCGTCGGCGCGGTCGTAGATCACGTTCGTCCCGCGCGGGGCGCCGCCGTGTTCGAGGTAGTACGTCCCGACCCGACTCTCGTCCGGGTCCGCCCACGCGACTTCCGGGCTGACCCCGTGACTTCGGAGCTCGCTCGTCACCCGCCGGCCGAGCGGCGAGTCCGGGAGCTTCGACAGCCACGCGGCGTCGACGCCGAGCCGCGCCGCGCCGACCGCGACGTTGCTCTCCGCGCCGCCGGCCTGGACAGCCAGCTCGCGCGTCGTCTCGAGCCGGTCGCCGCGCGGCGGCGACAGCCGGAGCATCGTCTCGCCGAAGGTCACGAGGTCAGTCATCGGCGCCACCCCACACAACAGGTCTCGAACGTGTTCATACCCGGTGCTACGCTCGACCAATTATAAGAACGGGTGATCGGCGGCGGTCGTCACTCGCGGTCGAGCGCGAACGTCACGCGCTCCCCGCCGACCGTCGCCGTGAGGGCCCCGTCTCGAACGGTCGCCCCCGACGCGCGGTCCGACCCCCCCGTGAGCGTCGCGGCGTCGCCGAGCAGGTCGCCGTCCTCGGCCGAGACGACGGCGAACACGGCCGCGCCGTGCGGCGGCAGCTCGCGCTCGACGACCGGACCGGCGACAACCGAGCCGGAGAGCCCGTCCCAGACGACCCGGTCCGATTCTGGTCCCCCCCTCCACCCGTGCTCGCGCGCGTCGAACCTGACGGTCGACGGCTCGTCCGCCCAATTA
The DNA here is from genome assembly GCF_002135045.1 of Halorubrum sp. SD683. Lineage (NCBI taxonomy): Archaea > Methanobacteriati > Methanobacteriota > Halobacteria > Halobacteriales > Haloferacaceae > Halorubrum > Halorubrum sp. SD683. The sequence continues at coordinate 17,939 of NZ_NEWJ01000007.1, read as the reverse complement.
AACAGGGCGACGGTCGTGGCCCCGTCGCCCGGCCGGTCGCAGACGACTCGCGACGGGAACCGCTCCTCGTCGAGTCGCCCGACCTCGCCGCCGGTCGCGGGCGGGATCGTCCGTTCGAGAAGCCGGCGGCCGGCCGCACCGATCTCCGCGAGCCGGTCAGAGAACACGTTCACGCCGCCGGTCGCGGCGACGAGCGCCGCGAACGACTCACGCTCGGCCGCGGTGAGGTCGCTCGTGTCTCGGACGAGCTGGCAGTCGGGGTCGTTGAGCCACCACCGCCGGTGGAGAAAGTTTCGGGTGAGTGTGTTGCGGACGGCGTTTTTCAGCCCCGGCTGACTCCCCGACTCCCCCGGCGTCTCCCATGTCGGGTCAGTGTCCGGGCCGACCCGCATGGCGTCGAAGAGCCCGACGCTCGGGGCCATCGGCGCGCCGCAGCCGAGGAGGAACGCGTCGTCGCCGGCCGCCTCGGCGATCGCTTCCACGCCCCGCCGATACGCCTCGATCCGGGTGGCCTCGGGGTCGTGCCGCTCGCCGGGGAGTGCCGCCGCGAAGAGGAAGTCGAGCTTCAGGTAGGTGAATCCCCACTCGTCGACAACCGTCGAGACGGTCTCGCGGAGCCAGTCGAGGACCTCTGGGTGCGTCGTGTCGAGCCCGTACAGCTCGGACCCGGCACGGAAGCCGCCGTCGACCGGCGTTCCCGGACCGTCGCCAGCGCCGTCCGTCGGCTCCGTGACGAACCAGTCCGGGTGGTCGGCATACAGGTCAGCGCCGGCCTCCACGTAGAACGGCGCGAGCCACAATCCCGGGCGGTACCCCGCGGTCGCGATGTCACCCGCAACGGCGCTCATATCCTCGAACCCGTCGGCGATCGACCGCCAGTCACCGAACGCCTCCATGTAGCCGTCGTCGACTTGGACCACGTCGACCGGGATCTCCCACCCTCTGAGTTCCGCGAGGTTCTCCCGCACGTCCGCCTCGGTGACATCGGTGAAGTAGTGGTACCACGAACACCACCCGGTCGGCGCGCGCTCGGGTACGCGGGCGTCCATCCGCTCGCCGACGCGGTCGGCCAGCGCGGCCAGTCCCTCCCGCAGGTCGCGGTCGGCGTCAACCCACAACGGCGGTAGCTCGGTCCGCTCGCCGGGCGCCAAGCGCGTCCCCTCCAGCGGACACACCGCGCGCAGCGTCGCGACCCCGTCGGCGTCGTCGGCCACCTCGAACCGCGTGCAGAACCGGTCGTGTTCGAGGAACCCCGCCGTGACGCCGCGATCCCCCTCGACGAGCCCGGTCAGGTAGCTGCTGACCCGGTCGTCTGTCGACGCCGCGAGGTCGTTCATCATCGGGGCGTTGTCGGGGTCCTCGATCGGGAACCGCTCTCCGACGGAGAGCGTCCCCGTCGGCGTCCACGACTGGTACCCGTGCCGGTACACACGCGCGTCAGCGCCGAACGCGGTGTCGAACGCGCACGTCACGTCGCCGACTCGGACCGGTTCCTTGCCGGCGTTCTCGACGGTCACGGTCGCGGTCACGCCGCCGCCCTCCGTCGACAGCGACACCGCTGCGACCCGCACCCGCCCGTCTTCCCCGTCGGTCGCCGCCGCGTGGAGGCTCCCGACAAGGAGGTCGCCGGCGTCGTCCGCGACCGTGACCTCGCGGTCGGTCGGGTCGTACGTGACTGCGGTGGTGTGCGCCCTGCCCTCGTTCATATCACACCCTCTCCGTGCCCCCACAAATACCCTGCCACGCGAGCGCCCCGTCGGGCGGAGGCCGACCGCCGTCGACTCCGCCTATCCGAACGCTTAGGTGACACGGTCGACACGGTGAGCCATGCGAACCGGAGTCTGTTACTTCCCGGAACACTGGCCGAGCGAAGAGTGGGAACGCGACATCGCCGCGATGGCCGACGCCGGCCTCGAATACGTGCGGATGGCGGAGTTCTCGTGGGGAGTTCTTGAGCCCGAGCGCGGGGAGTTCGACTTCGGGTGGCTCGACGAGGCGATCGAGCTCGTTGGCGACCACGGGATGGAGGCGGTGTTATGTACGCCGACGGCGACGCCGCCGAAGTGGCTAGTCGACGAGCGGCCGTCGATCCGGCAGGAAGAGCCCGACGGCACCGTCCGTCAACACGGCAGCCGCCGCCACTACTGTTTCAACTCCACCGCCTACCGCGAGGAGACGGCACGGATCGTCGAGCGGGTCACCGAACGGTACGCCGACTCGCCGCACGTCGCCGGCTGGCAGACGGACAACGAGTTCGGCTGTCATCGGACCGTCCGCTGTTACTGCGACAACTGCGCCGAGGCGTTCCGGACGTGGCTCGCGGACCGCTACGGCGACATCGACCGGCTCAACGAGGCGTGGGGGAACGCGTTCTGGAGCCAGCAGTACGGCTCGTTCGAGGAGGTCGACCCGCCGGGGCCGACCCCCGCGGAGCACCACCCCTCACGGCTGCTGGCGTACGCGCGCTTCGCCAGCGACTCGGTCGTCGAGTACAACCGCCTCCAGGCCGACCTGATACGCGAGGCCGACCCAAACTGGTTCGTTACTCACAACTTCATGGGACGGTTCCCAACGCTGAACGCCTACGACGTGAGCGCGGACCTCGACCGCGTCGCCTGGGACTCCTACCCGACGGGATTCGTTCAGGACCGCTACGACGGGGAGGCGTCGCCGGACCAGCTGCGGGCCGGCGACCCCGACCAGGTGGGGATGGACCACGACCTCTACCGGAGCGCGCTCGACAGGCCGTTCTGGGTGATGGAACAGCAGCCGGGCGACGTCAACTGGCCGCCGCACTGCCCCCAGCCGGGCGAGGGCGCGATGCGGCTGTGGGCCCACCACGCCGCCGCTCACGGGGCCGACGCGGTGCTCTACTTCAGGTGGCGGCGCTGTCTCGAGGGGCAAGAGCAGTACCACGCCGGCCTCCGGAAGGCGGACGGCTCGCCCGACCGCGGGTACGCTGACGCCGCGCGCGCTAGCGAAGAGTTCGCGGCGCTCGACAGCGCCGACCACGTGGACGCGCCGGTGGCGGTCGTCTTCGACTACGACTCCCTGTGGGCACTCGACGCGCAGCCCCACGCCCCGGAGTTCGACTACTGGGCGCTCCAAGAGGCGTTCTACGGCGCCGTCCGCGGTCGCGGCGTCCAGGTGGACGTGGTCCCGCCGAGCGCCGACCTCTCCGGATACGCCGCCGTCGTCGCGCCCGCGCTCCACCTCGTCACCGAGGACCTCGCCGACCGGCTGACCGACTACGTCGCCGGTGGCGGGGAGGTCCTCTTCGGACCCCGAACCGGCGTGAAGGACGCGGAGAACAAGCTCCGACCGACGTCGCAGCCCGGCCCGCTGACCGACCTCGTCGGCGCGGCCGTCGACCAGCACGAGTCGCTGCCGCGGCGCCTCGAAACGGCGGTCCGGCGGGCGGACGGTCCCACGGACGACGGGAGCGATGCCGACGACGGCGCGGCGCCGTCCGCCTCGTTCCGGACTTGGGCCGAGTGGCTCGACCCGGACGCCGCTGAGGTCCGGTACACGTACGAGGTCGACGGGCCGGCGGACGGTCGACCGGCGGTCGTCGCCAACGCGGTCGGCGACGGACGCGTCACCTACTGCGGGGTCTGGCCCGACCCGGACCTGGCGGACGCGCTCGCGTCGGCCCTGCTCGACCGCGCGGGTATTCGTTACGCCGATCGGCTTCCGGACGGCGTCCGCGTCGGCTACCGCGGCGGCCACACGTGGGTGACCAACTTCACGGGCGACCGGCTCCGACTGCCCGGGATCGACCCCGACTCGCTCGCGGTCGACGACGCCGACCGGGACGCCGTCGACGCGGCGGGTGACGGCGGCGAGGACTCGCGCGCTGACACCGCCGTTGTGGGGTCGTACGGAGTCGTCGTCATCGAGGGCGACCGCGTGGACGGTCTGCGGGTCGCTCAGCCGTAGTCGGACACGTCAGTCGAAACATACGGCTCCGCTGAATCCCATTCTTAAACCTTTTCGCCTGAAACAGCCGGTCGTTGAAGAGTGCTACCTGATCGATAGCGGGAGTGAGTGTTGCAGATCGGTGGTGCGATTGACATCCTCCTCCGCGTAAACGCGGAGGAATCCTGAGCGTTGGAGATTTCAGGTTTACAGTTCCACCGAACCCCCACACGGTGAGAATCCGTGTGGGGTTCACGGACTGTGACGGGCGGGACTGCTGGGAGTGCCAAGCCCCCGGTACTCCTATCCTCTATCGTGTTCGGACTCCCGGAGTTGTTTTTGCCTCGGGGAGTCCGGCAGACTTCGCTGGACTTGGAGTTACTTTCTGTGGTGCGTACAGCAGTCGGGCACTACATCGGTTCATTGTAAGAACCGACCGTTCACCCAACTGGTTCCGATTACTGTCTCATTGCTTGGGGCGGACAGGCCGCCATCGTAGGACTAACGGGGGTCGCTCTGTTCCCAGTCTGATTCCTACCTATACGTTGGATTGCCTGTCACTTTAAAATGCGGATTGCCAAATCTCAGTGTGGCTATTGTAGCGTAGATTGACTCCGAGTTGTCGGATTCATCCTGCGGCTGAAGCCGCAGGTATTCTCCTTGATCTATATAAGATATTTAAATAGGCGTGCGCCACGGCGTCGATCGTTTATAAATGGACGAAGCGGTCGGCGCGCGCCCGGGAGCGGGCCGGAGGCCCGCGAGCGGCGCCGCGCGAGGGAGTCGGTGGCGGGCGGAGCGAAGCGACGGCCGCCAGCGACGAGGATGGGGAGGTTTGAGGCTGCGGTGCTGTTCCGGGGCGGGAATCGAAGGGGCAGCCGCGAAACCGCCACAGGCGACGCAAGCACCGCAGGGAGGGAGTGGCAACGACCGACTGAGGACCGCAGCGAGCGCATCGAGTCCTCGCGACTGGGGCTTTGGAGGTGTTCGCCGCGTCGTCGAGCGCCTATAAACAGCTACCAGCAACACCACTTGATCGCTTATAAACGACCGCACTCGCGACCTGCGATACGCACTCCCGCCCTCACCCGTTGCCGTCCCCGTATTGATTACGGCGATTCACAGTGTGTGATCGTCGGAGCAGTTCAACAGCCACCAATTCGGAATCTTCCTCGACCGGCTACTCCGAGCGCTCTCGCGCCCGGTAGTCCGGGAGGGTGTCGTCCTGCATCACCGCGCTGCGGCCGCCGTCGACGAGGAGGGCGGCGCCCGTGACGAAGGCGGCGTCCTCGCTCGCGAGGAAGGAAACGGCCCCGGCGACGTCGGCCGGCGTGCCGATCCGGCCGGTCGGGTGGATCGACTCGACCTCCTCGAACCGCCCCTCGGGGAGCTCGTCGCGCGTCCGCTCGATCTCGACCCAGCCCGGAACGACCGTGTTCACCCGGACCCGGGGGCCGAAGTCGACGGCGAGCGACCGCGTCATGCCGTTGATCCCCGCCTTCACCGCGTTGTATGGGAAGTGCGCGGGCATCGTCGCGTACGCGTGGTTTGACGAGACGTTCACGATCGCCCCCCGGTCCATGTGGTCGAGCGCCTCCCGCGCCGCGAGCCAGTACGCCCGGAAGTCCGTCTCGACGACGAACGCCCAGTCGTCGAGCGTCGCCTCGTCAGCCGCGGTCTCGGTCTGGACGCCGGCGTTGTTTACGAGCACGTCGAGCGAGCCGTACTCTTCGACGGCCGCCTCGGCGAGCGCCGCCACGTCGTCCGGGTCGCGCATGTCGGCGCGGACGAACATCACGTCGCCGGCGGGCGCGCGGTCGGCCGACTCATCTGGGGACAGGTCCGCGATCCGGTCGACGACGGCCTCACCGGCCTCGACGGTGCGGCCGCTGACGACGACGTTCGCGCCCTCGGCGGCCAGCCGCTCCGCGATTCCGGCACCGATTCCGCGCGTCGACCCCGTGACGATAGCGGTCTTCCCGGCGAAGCGTCGGGGCACCGCGTGGTCGGTCGGTGATTCGTGTCGGCGGGTCATCGCTCTCTCCCGCGTCGCCGCGTTTGTGTCAGCATCCGGATCACCACTCCGCCACGGAGCCGTCGTCGTGCCGCCAGACGGGGTTGTGCCAGTCGACGTTGCCGTGCTGTTCCCGGACGTGCTCCTCGTCGATCTCGATCCCGAGCCCGTCGCCGCCGGGGATGTCGACGAAGCCGTCGCGGTACTCGAACACCGCCGGGTCGGCGAGGTAGTCCAGCACGTCGCTCGTCTCGTTGTAGTGGATGTCGAGCGACTGCTCCTGGATCAGCGCATTCGGCGTGCAGGCGTCGACCTGAATGCAGGACGCGAGCGCGATGGGCCCGAGGGGGCAGTGCGGCGCAATCGACACGTCGTACGCCTCGGCCATGGACGCGATCTTCTTCATCTCGGTGATCCCCCCCGCGTGCGAGACGTCGGGTTGGATCAGGTCCACGGCGTCCGCCTCGAGCACCTCCTTGAAGTCCCACCGCGAGTACATCCGCTCGCCGGTCGCGATCGGGATCGTCGTTGACTGCCGGATCCCCGAGAGCGAGTCGTTGTGCTCGGGCAACACCGGCTCCTCGATGAACATCGGGTCGTAGGGCTCCAACGCGGCCGCGAGCCGCCGAACCATCGGCTTCGACACGCGCCCGTGGAAGTCGACCCCAATGTCGACATCGTCGCCGACGGACTCCCGGACGGCCGCGATCCGGTCGACCGCGTCGTTCACGGTGGCCGGGGTGTCGATCGGCCGCAGCTCCGCGGTCGCGTTCATCTTCAGCGCCGAGAACCCCGCGTCGACCTTCTCGCTGGCGGCCTCGCCGACGTCTGCCGGCCGGTCCCCGCCGATCCACTGGTAGACGCGGATACGGTTGCGCGCGCGGCCGCCGAGCAGCTCGTGGACTGGCGCGCCGAACTGCTTCCCCTTGAGGTCCCACAGCGCCTGGTCGACGCCGGCGATGGCGCTCATCAGCACGGGGCCCCCGCGGTAGAACCCCCCGCGATACATCGCCTGCCAGTGGTCCTCGATCCGCGTCGGGTCCTCGCCGAGCAGGTAGTTGTCGAGCAGCTCCTCAACGGCCGCGACGACCGTGTGCGAGCGCCCTTCCACGATCGGCTCCCCCCAGCCGACGGTACCGTCGCTCGTTGTGAGCTTCAAGAATAGCCAGCGAGGCGGTACTTCGAACAGCTCGTAGTCGGTGATGTACATGATCGCTTAGTTCTGTGTCGTTCCGACGACAGCGCTGTCGACGGAGTCCGTTTTGGTTTTCAGCGCGTCGCCGGTCTCGACGTCGAACAGGTACAGCGCCGCCTCGTCGAAGTCGAACGCGACCTGTGACCCCTCCGCCGGCCGGACCGTTGGGCTGACGCGGGCGGTGAGCTCGTGGCCGCCAATCTCCATGTAGAGGAAGTTCTCGTTCCCCATCGGCTCCACGACCGTCACGTCGGCCGCGTTCCGACCCGATTCGACGACCTCGATGTCCTCCGGCCTGACACCGACACTGACCCGTTCGTGTCCGTCGACCGGCTCCGAGTCGTCGAGCTCGTACGCGAACCCCCCGGGACCCGCAAGGGTACCGTCTTCCACGTCGGCCGTAAGGAGGTTGATGCTCGGCGATCCGATGAAGTCGGCGACAAACCGGTTCACAGGCGAGCGGTACACCTCCTCCGGCGACCCGACCTGCTGGAGTACACCGCCATCCATCACGGCAATCCGATCGCCCATCGCCATCGCCTCCGTCTGGTCGTGGGTGACGTACACCGTCGTCACGTCAAGGTCGGCCTGTAGCTCCTGTAGCTCGGTCCGCATCTCTGAGCGGAGCTTGGCGTCGAGGTTGCTGAGCGGCTCGTCCATCAGGAACACAGACGGCTCTCGAACGATCGCCCGTCCAAGGGCCACGCGCTGCTGTTGCCCCCCGGAGAGTGCCTTCGGTTTCTCGTCGAGCAACTCGCGTATCCCGAGCATTTCGGCGACGTCCTCAACTTTCGCTTCGATCTCGTCGCCGGTCAGCTTCGTCGAGAGCTTCAGCCCGAAGCCGATGTTACCCCGGACGGTCATGTGCGGGTACAGCGCGTAGTTCTGGAACACCATGGCCACGTCCCGTTCGCTGGCCCGGTACTCCGTGACATCCTCGCCGTCGAACCGTATCGTCCCCGCCGTCGCGTCCTCAAGACCGGCGAGACAGCGGAGCGTCGTCGACTTCCCGCAGCCGGACGGCCCGACCAATACGAGGAACTCGCCGTGGTCGATATCGACGGAGAGGCTCTCCACGGCGACCACGTTCTCGGTTCCGGAGTCGTACACCTTGTCTAATTCCGTGATGTTGATTCCTGACATTGGTTACTCTTTGAGCGACCCCGCGAGGATGCCACTGACGAACTGTTTCTGTAGCACTAAGAACAACACGACCATCGGAACGATGGCAAGCGTCGCCGCCACCATGATCTGGTCGTAGTAAATCCGCTGGAACCCGGTCAGCTGCGCCAGTCCAATGGGGATGGTGTACATGTCTGCCGACTCGAGGATCACGAGCGGGTACAAGAACAGGTCCCACTGGAACAGGAACAGGATGATCGCCAGCGCGGCCAGCGACGACCGCATTGTCGGTAAGGCGATCCGATAGAATATCTGGAACTCCGTCGCGCCGTCCATCCGGGCGGATTCGAGCAGCGCGTCCGGGATCGATTTCATGTTCTGCCGCATGAGGAAGATTCCGATGGGGTTGGCCGCCCACGGGAGGATGATCGCCCGGAAGGTGTTTGTCCAGTCCAGCTGTGCCATCAGCAGGAACAGCGGGATGACGAGCAGCTGGATCGGCAACACGAGCGTCGCCAAGATCGTATAGAAGATCGGTTCCTTGTACTTGAACTCGTACTTGGCGAACGCGAAACCACCCATCGAACACAACACGAGCGAGAGCAGCGTGTAGACGACGGCGATGAAGACGCTGTTCCGGATCGTACGGACGAAGTCGAGCCGCTCCTGTAGTGCCGCGAAGTTGTCGAGGAATGCGGTGCCGGGAATCAACCGCGGCGGGAACTGGAGGAACTGCTCCTGTGGGAGCGTCGCCGCCACCAGCATCCAGTACAGCGGTACCATCATCACCACAACCATCGTGATGACGAAGGCGTAGGTGAGGAACCGCCAGACCGCGTCCTTCCGGCGTTGATCGCGCATCAGTCCTCACCCCCGAGCTTGATCTGGATGATTGAGAAGATGCTAACGACCACCACGAACACGACCGTAAGCGCACTCGCATAGCCGAGGTTGAAGTTGACGAACGCCTGCCGGTAGATGTACTGGACGATCGTGATTGTCGCGTTCGTCGGGCCGCCGCCAGTGATGACGTACGGCTCGGCGAACAGCTTGAACGTCCCAATCGTCGACAACACGACGACGAATAGCAGCACCGGTTTTAGCTGCGGGAGCGTGACGTAGCGGAACTTCTCCCACCGGTTCGCTCCGTCGATCTCAGCCGCCTCGTACAGCTGCTGTGGGATCGTCTGGAGACCAGCGAGGAGGATAATCATATTGTACCCCGTCCACCGCCACGTCACCGCGGCGATGATCGTGTTCCGAGCCCAAAACTCACTGGTCAACCACGGTATCGGACCGAGCCCGACACCGGAGAGGACGTAGTTCAGGAATCCCAGCTGCTCGTTGAAAAGCAGCAGGAACACCGTCGAGTACGCGACGAGGTTCGCCGAGACCGGCAGCGCGATCGCGGTGCGGAACACTCCCTTGAGACGCATGAACGAGGCGTTCAGCGCGAGTGCGAGCGCAAGTGCAAGCCCAATCATAAGCGGGACCTGAACCGCGAGGATGTACGAGGTGTTGAACATCGACTGCCAGAACAGATCGTTGCCGAGCAGGCGGGCGTAGTTCCCGAGCCCGACGAAATTCAGCTGCGCGATCTGTGGAATCTCGACGTACAGCGGGCCGAGGTCGATCCAGAACAGCGATCCTTCGCCGACGCCCTGATACTCGAAGAACGACAGATACAGCGTGTAAAACACCGGGAAGGCGAGAAACAGCCCGAACAGTACGAAGAACGGTGCGATGAACAGGTACGCGACGCGCGGCAGCGCCGGCATCGCCGCCGTCAGATCCTGCCTGGCGAACCGCACTCTGTCCCATCCCGGTCGCGCCGCTCGTCTGAGCCGTCTCCCGACGCTCTGTATCCTCGCCCGGGCGCGTCGGCGGTACGTCTGCTCGACGCGGTCGTTTGTCTCGTCAGAAGTGGCCATTCGATCGGTCCCTCCGAGTTACGCGAGGTCCCGATCGGTGTTCTCGGCGACAGTCTCCGCGGCCGCCTGGACGGCTTCTTCGGGCGACTGCTCGCCGTTGATCATCCGCTGCAACTCGGTCTCGATGGCCTGTGACACCTCTGGCGTGTCCGCGGTAAACCGGTATCCGGGCGCGTCCTGTGCGACCTCAGCGAAGAGCGCTCGTGCGGGCTGACCGTCGTAGAAGTCCAGTTCCTCGTCGAAAACCGGGTCGTCGTAGGTGGTCTCCAGCGCCGGGAAGAGACCGTACTCGTCATACATCGCCAGCTGCATCTCCTTGGTCGCCAGCGAGAACTCCATGTAGTCCCACCCACGCGCATGGGCCTCGTCGGACACCTGGTCGGCGATCATAAGGTTGGAGCCGCCCCAGTTCGACGCGCGCGGCCCGCCCGACTCCAGCGCGGGGATCTTGAACACTCCCCAGTCGCCCGCGGTGTCGGGAAGCTCGGCCCGCAGAGTCCCTTCCATCCACGCCGCCGAGGGGAGCGAGGCGATCGTCGCGTCGCCGTAGGCGCTGAACCAGGCGGACGTCCATCCTTCAATGTTGGCCGCGATATCGGCGTCATAGATCTCCTTTATATTGCGGGCCACACGGAGCGACTTCTCGTTGTGGATGTTCACCTCGCCGCTCTCGAGGAAGGGCTCGCCGGACAGCTGGCGGAACTGATACCGCCAGACGCCGGAGAGGTCCCCCTCAGGGAGGTTGAGCATGTACTGGTCATCCGGGAGCTTCTGGCCCTCCTCGATGAACTCCTCCCACGTCTCGATGCTGTCCGGGTCGATATCGTGTTCGTCGTACACCGACCGGCGGTAGTACACCGCCGTGGGACCGGTGTCCCACGGGAGCGCGTAGATGTCGCCGTCAACGGTGAGGGCCTCCCACTTCCCGGAGACGAAGTCGTCCTGAACGCCCGCTTCCTCGATCTCGTCGGTGAGCGGCGCGACGGAGCCCGTGTCGATGAACGACGGGCCGTCGACGGACTCCAACATGGAGACCGCCGGCGCGCCGGAGCCCGAGAGCAGGTTCGTCTGGAGTCGGTCCTTCATCGCGGACCGACCGAACTCCTCGACGGCAACCGTCGCGTCGTTCTCGGACTCGTACTCCTCGGAGGTTATCATCAGCGCTCGCGCGGCAACATCCCACCCCCACACGTTGATCTCCGACGCCATGCCGTTGCCGCCGTCGCTCTCGTCGCTGCCGTCGCTCCCGTCACTGCCGTCGCTCCCGTCGCCGCCGTCTCCCCCACTTTCTGGGTCGCCGGTTCCGATACACCCTGCGAGTCCCGCGAGCCCCGCGAGTCCCGCGCCTTTCATGAGTCTACGTCGCCCGTATTGGGCGTAGTTTGGTTTGTTAGTCATGATCGAACCTGACTATCAGTCTCTTGCGTTACAGCTATATAAAATTACTGGGCATTTGTCCTAAAAACGGCTCAGAACCGCTTCATTTGTGTTTTCACGAGATGAACAGAGGCGGTATATATGCGTTTTTTCGAATTTGTTCCGTCCGAACCCAATAGTGTGAGCATAATGTAATTAATTTATAGACTACAACCATAATATAATACTCTTATCCGTGACTGTGTTCTCCTATACTAAACAAGTGTTATACCGCTGTCTCTCATACCACTCTCAGAAACGATGGGAGATACGGACACCATCACTGTTCAGGCGACGGAGACGTCCATGCAGATCGTCGAGGAACTATACGACCGTGACGGCGCCGGAGTCACCGAGTTAGCCGACGCGATGGACGTCTCGAAAAGCGCGGTTCACAACCACCTCTCGACGCTCCGTACGCTCGGTTACGTGAAGAACACCAACGGGACCTACGAGCTCACCCATCGATTCCTGCGGATCGGGTTCGGGACGAGAGAACGCAATCCCGTCTATCAGGCGGCGCAAAGCGAGATACGAAAACTGGCGCGGAACACAAACGCGGTCGCGAACCTCGTGGTTCCGGAGAACGCGGACGCCGTCTATCTACATCGAATCGGCGCCCGAGACCACCCGATCTCGATCGGTGGGAGCGTCAAACTCCATGCCGCCGCGGCCGGCAAGGCGATCCTCGCGTTCCGGTCGGCGGACGCGGTCGACGAGTACGTCGGCCGTCACGGCCTCGACCCGAAAACCGACCGGACAGTGACCGACCGGGCGACGCTCCGCTCCGAACTTCGGTCTATCAGGGACCGGAACATCGCGTTCGACCGCGGCGAACTCGACCCGGACTGGCAGTGCGCCGCCTCCCCCGTCGTCGTCGACGGCGACCCTGTGGGCGCGGTCAGCGTTTCCGGCCCGTCAGACGAGATGCAGGGGAAGCGGTTGGAGGAAGACACAGCCGGACTCGTCTCCAGCGCCGCGAAGACTATTGAACTCGAACTGTTGTGACGCGGCGCGACCGCGCTCAACACGGTTTAATTTAATACCCCTCCCCGAAAGATACTCGCCATGCGAACCGACCGACTCGACCGGATCACGGACGCCGGCGTGATCGCCATCCTCCGCGGCGTCGGCGTCGAAGAGGCCCCGGCGGTCGCCGACGCCGTCACCGACGGCGGCGTGACGGCCCTAGAGGTGACGGCGGACACGCCGGACGTGACGGCCGCGATCGAGGCGGTCGCCGAGCGCGTCGACGACGCCGCGGTCGGGGTCGGCACCGTCCTCGACGCGGAGACCGCCCGCGCGGCGCAGCTCGCCGGCGCCGAGTTCGTCGTGACGCCGACGGTGAACCGGGAGGTGATCCGGACCGCGAACCGGTACGGGACGCCGATCGCGGCCGGCGCGTACACGCCGACAGAGGCGATCGAGGCGTTCGAGGCCGGCGCGGACTTCGTGAAGTTGTTCCCGGCGAAGACCGGCGGTCCCGCCCACGTCGCGGCGCTCGGCGGGCCCCTCTCGCAGGTCCCGCTCGTCCCGACCGGCGGCGTGACGGCGGACGACGCCGGCGCGTACGTCGAGGCTGGCGCGGCGGCGGTCGGGGTCGGCGGCGCCATCGTCGATCACGACGCGATCGAGGCGGGGGCGTACGACCGGATCGCCGCGAACGCGCGGGCGGTGGTCGAGGCCGTGTCGGCCGCGCGGGAGTGAACCGGGTGGCTCCGACTCGACGAGGGGAGGTCCCGACCCGACACGCACATATGCCGCCGCGAACGTCGTTCGGGTATGCGTAAGTCCGGACGGGTGTTCCTCGCCGGCGTCGCGGCGGCGGGCGTCGCGGTCGGACTGTTGCTGTTGGTCGGGGCGCCGACCTCGCTGGTCCCGACCGGCGCGCTCGGCGCGGCGATCCCCGTGGCGCTGACGTACGCCGTGATGACGGCGGCCGACGACGACGCTCAGTAGTCGCCGAGCACGCCGAGCCGCCGCGCTCGGCGCGTCGCCAGCTGGAAGACGAGGTATCCTCCGGCGAGGTAGCCCCCGGCGACCGCGACGAGCAGCGCCAGGTCGGCGGGCGGGAACTCCCACAGTCGGGTCCCGTCGACCATCGCGCGCTGGAGCATCGCGCTGCCGTGCGCCAAGGGGAGGACGCGCGTCCACGGGAGATCGAAGACGGGCGCCGAGATCAGCCCGACGAACCCGAACTGGAGGAGGTTGAGCCAGTTGCCGATCCGCTTGTACAGCACCGTCACGCCGCCCGCGGCGAAGCCGAGCCCGAGGACCGAGACGATCGACAGCCCGGCGACGGCGACCACCGTCACCGGCGCGAGGCTGAGCCGCGTCCCGGTCGCGAGGAGCATCACGGCGAGGATCACCGCGCTCGTGAGGAAAGTGCGCACCACCTTCGCGACCCCCTTCAGCAGGGCGACGGGCGCGAAGCCGAACGGCGTGGTGATGTGGCGTTCGAGGGTCCCCCACTGCACTTCGCTGCCGATGTCGTTCGACACCGAGGAGTACGCGCCCACCGACAGCGTCCACAGGAAGTAGCCGACGACGATCCCCTCGATCGAGTCCGCCAGCGCCTGTCCGGCGAGCAGCTGCCCGCCGAGGAACAGCGCGGCGAAGAAGAACAGCGACACCACGATCCCGCCGATCGCATTGGCCGGGTACCGCACGAAGATCAGGAACTCCCGATAGAGGACCGCCCGCGCCAAGTGGTAGTAGGTGGCCGGCCGGGGCTCGTCGTCCGGCCGCACTCCGTCGCCGGGTTCGGCCGCGGCCGCGCCGCCCGGATCCTCCGGCGGGCTCGTGTCCGCGCTCATCGCCGGTCACCCCCGGACGGGGCGCCGAGGTCGCTCCCCGTGCGTTCGAGGAACACCTCTTCAAGATCGGGCTGGACCGTGCGGATGTCCGAGACGGTGACGCCGGCCGCCCGCAGCGCGTCGGTCAGGTCGTACAGCCGGTCGCCGCCGGCCGCAACCGTCACCGCGGGCGGGCGCGCCTCGCGGTCGACGTCGAGGACCTCGAACGCCTCGCGGAGGCCCGCGACCGCCTCGGCGTCGAGGTCCGGGCTGGCCACGCGCACCGCGTCGCTCGCGGCCGCGCCGAGCAGCGCCTCCACGCTGTCGTCCGCGACGATCCGCCCGTTCGACAGCATGACGACGCGGTCGCACACCGCCTCGATCGTCGTCATGTCGTGGCTGCTGACGACGATGGTGAGCCCCTCCTCGACCGCCAGCCGGCGTAACTCGGCCCGGAGCGTCCGCGCGCTCTCTACGTCGAGCCCGAGCGTCGGCTCGTCGAGGAAGACCAGCTCCGCGCCGCCCGCCAGCACGCTCGCCAGCGACACCTTCTGTTTCATGCCGCGCGAGAGGTCCCGAACGGGCGTGTCCGCCTTGTCGGCCAGGTCGAGCCGGTCGAGCAGGCGGTCGTGACGCGCCGCCACGGAGTCGGGGTCGACTCCGCTGATCGTCGCGAAGTACCGGAGGTTCTCCCGGACCGTGAGCCGCCAGTAGTCGTTGCGCGCGCCCTCCAACATCGCGTCCACGTCGGCGTAAGCTGCGCGGCGGCCGTCGCCCACGTCGTTGCCGAACACCCGGACCGACCCCGCGTCGGGGACGACGATGCCCAGCGCGCACTTGATCAGCGTCGTCTTGCCCGCGCCGTTCGGTCCGAGCAGCCCGACGACGGAGCCGCGCTCGACCGCGAGACTCACGTCGTCGACCGCCGTCACCGCGTCGTCGCCGTCGCCGAACCGCTTCGTGAGCCGCTCGACCGAGAGGGCGGGCGGGCCGGTCAGCCCGTCCGTCGACGCGTCGTCGTCCGCGCTCCGGGTCTCGTCGCGCTTGCGGGGACCATCGCTCGCGCTCGCCGCGCTCCGTGCCATTGATCCGGGGTACGAGCCGAGCGGGCATATATCTGCGCTCGCGCCCCAACGCGGACATGGACCTCGACCAGTTCGCGGCGGACGCCCCCGACGACGACGCGCCCGGCGACGCCCGCGTCTGCGTCGTCGCGACCCAGCCGGACACCTTCGAGCGCTGTCGCGCCGGCTTCTACCCCGCGCCGCGCTCGTACGACCGCACCCGCGCCGACTTCGCGTATCTGGCCTTCTACCGCACCGCGCCGGTGTCGGCGATCACCCATTACGCCCGCGTCGACGCCCGCACCGAGCAGACGCGCGGCGAGCCGGGGCCGATGGACGAGGACGACTGGGCGGCGCTCATCGACCCGTTCTCCGAGGAGCGCGTCGTGGTCGTCTTCGAGCTCGACGAGCTCGTCCCGCTCGATCGGCCCGTCGAGAACGACCTGAACGGCATGCGCGGCGCGTGGTACTGTACCGTCGGCGACCTCCGCGAGGCGGCCACGCTGTCCGCGCTGCGCGAGTCGTCCAAGGCGTAGGCCATATCACCCGCCGTCGGCGCGGACGGACGGCGTCACCGTGGAGTCGACGCGCGCGACGCGGTCGTGGTCGCCCGGGGGCGTCGCGGCGTACCCGGGATGGAGACACGCGAACAGCGCTTCTAAGGAATCGACGAGCCGGTGGCTCGGGCGGTTGAACAGCCCGTTGCCGTCGACAGCGTAAGCGCGGTCGCGGCGGACCGCTGCGAGGTCGTCGAAGCCGGGCCGCGCCGCGAGGTCGCCGACCGCGTCGACGGCGCGCTCGCGGTCGAACCCGCAGGGCGCGACGACGAGCGCCTCGGGGTCGGCGTCGGCGACCGCCTCCCACGCCACCGGTTCCGAGGGGCCGTCCGGCTGGAACGCGGGGTCGCCGCCCGCGAGTTCGACCATGTCGCGAACCCAGTGGCCCGCGCGGATCGGCGGGTCGGTCCAGTCGAGGACGGCGACTCGGGGGCGGCCCTCGTCGGCGACCGCGCGCTCGGCGCGCTCGCGGACCGCGTCGACGCGATCGCGGAGGTCGCCCCGGAGCGCGCTCGCGGCGTCGGTCGCGTCGACCGCCTCGCCGATCCGCACCACGTCGTCGAGCGCGTCGGCGAAGGAGTGCGGGTCGCACGCGAGCACGTCTGGCGCGGGGTCGAGCCGTTCGGCGGCCGCGCGGACCTCGCTCGCGTCGACCGCGCAGACGTCGCAGGTCGCCTGCGTGACCAGCAGGTCGAGGTCGAGGGCCGCGAGCCGCTCCTCGTCGAGGTCGTAGACCGCGCCGTCGACCGCGCGCATCTGTTCGTCGATGTCGGCGGCCGAGCGGTCCGCGTGGTCGACGACCGTGCTCGTCAGCGTCGGTAACTCGCGGGCGGCGGGCGGGTGGTCGCAGCTGTGAGAGACGCCGACCGGCTCGACGCCGAGCGCGAACAGCGTCTCCGTGGCGGAAGGCAGCAGTGAGGCGACGCGCATGCCCGAAAGAACGCGCTCGACGGGCAAAAGCGAGGGGGCCGGCCCGCGCTACTGGGCGGGGAGCCACGCGAGGAGGGGCCGCGAGACGACGTGGCCGGCGTACAGCAGCGTCGCGACCGCCAGGGCGGCTGACGCCGCCTGGAACCACCGCGCCGTCGGGGCGTCGAGCGTGTTTAGCAGCGTGACGGCGAGCAGGGTACTCAGGAGGACGAACCGCGCGTCGCGCCGGTCCGTGCCCGGCCGTGGAACGGAGCTGGTGAAAATGGTCGGTGGTTTCGTGGCCGACGCGACGCCTACTCCGTGACGGCCTCAGCGGTCGCCGTCGCGTACGCGGCCGCGAGATCGCCGTTCGGCAGGGCGTCGAGCGCGGCCCCGCAGCCCCACCGGACGCGGTCGCGGCGCTCGCCGGCCGGGAGCTTGTTCGTCGCTACCGTCTCGGCCGTGTCGAGGGCGGCCCGCGCAGTCGGCTCGTCGCCCTCGGTCGCCGCGGTCGACGCCGCGACGAGCAGCTGTTCGAGGCTCGCTCGCACGTCGTGAGGGACCTCGTCGGCGTCGGTCACGAGTTTGCTTCCCTGTCGGGTGTCTCGCCGAGCGTCGCGAGCGCGAACTCGGTGCTGCTGCCGAGCGGGTCGGTCGCGGTCGGCGTCTCGACCTCGGTGAACCCCGCGGCGCGGAGCTGGTCGAGCGTGCGCTCGCGGCCAGGTGCGGAGAAGAACATCTCGCCGCCCATCCAGCCGCGCCGGACCGTCTCGAAGCGGCCGCCCGGCAGCGTCGTGAGGAGTCGCCCGCCGGGACGGCGGACGCGGGCGAACTCCGCGTACACCTCGGGGTGGCGCTCCCGCTCGACGTTAAACCCCGCGTGGTACGCCGTGCCCGCGTCGCATCGGTCGGCCGCGACCGGGAGCCCCCACATCTCGCCGTGGCCGAGCCGGGCCCCGGGCACGGCCTCTCGGGCCGTCTCCGCCACCCCGCGACCCGTGTCACCCCCCACGCTCTC
>NZ_NEWJ01000079.1:0-12144 GCF_002135045.1 Halorubrum sp. SD683 | reverse complement strand
GGTATGTTGGCGCTGGCGCGGCCGGCGTCCGGGGGGCGACGGCGGAGGGCGGCGGGGGCGTTAGACGACGGGCCCGTCGGGGGACGGGGGCGACGAGCGGCGCGTCCGCTCGGCGACGCGGTCGGTGAAAAACGAGAACCGAACGTCGACGGCGGCGTTACTTGCCCTGCCGGTCGTTCGAGGTGACGCTCGGGCGCGTCTTCTCGGTGCCCTTGCCGCGCTTGCGCTGGCCGCGGCCCTTGGTGCCGGCGGAGGTGAGCCCGCGGTACGCGCGACCCTTGTGGTCGTCCGAGCAGATCCAGTTCAGGTCGTCGTCGTTCTCGATTGCGGGGTGGGCGGGGTCCACGAGGATGACCTCGTGCCACTTCTGCGAGCCGTCCTCACCGACCCAGTAGGAGTTGAGCACGCGGAGGTTGCGGTACTTCCGCGAGGCGCGCTCCTCGGCGATGCGCTGGATCGACTTGCGCCGCGAGACGCGGTTGACGCCCTGGCGCTTCGAGCGGCGGCCGGCCTTGAAGCGCTGCTTGCGCGAACCGCCCTTGCGGACGCTCACGCGGGCGACGATGACGCCCTGCTTGGCCTTGTAGCCCAGCTCGCGGGCCTTGTCCAGCCGGGTGGGGCGCTCGATGCGCTCGATGGCGCCCTGGTCGCGCCACTCCTGTTTGCGCTGCCACTGTAGCTCAGCTAGTTTCCCCTCCTTGGGGGACCGCCACGCCTCCTTGATGTGCGAGTAGAAGCTTCGTGCCATTGTTGTCCGCGGACGGTTGCGATTCAGCCGCGAGGGGCCACATGTCGTCTCGTCCCGGGGCGCGCGGCGGTCGGTCCGACCGCGGCCCCGGCGGCGAGTGCCCGCTGTGTCCGCACCAGCGAGTTGACGGAAATATCCGCGGTTCACTCTTAACCGCTTCGCTCCGCGGGTCGCGTGGGTTGCGGTCGCACGGGTTCGGCGAGACGTTCGGTCCGAACTGACGGGCGAGATATTCGGTCGGGACGCACAGTCGACGGGCGCGGTCGGAACGCTCGAACCGGCCGCCGCTCGTCGATCGATTAAAGTTCAATTGTATCGATGAACCGCTAGTGGTACACATCGACGCCGCGCCGGCGGCACGCGGGCGCGACGGAGGGAGGTACCGGTGGGAGGTATGAGACTCCTCGTCGTCGCGGGAACGACCGCGACCGCCGCCATCGACGGAATCAGCGCTGCGGGCGCCGACCCGGAGCTACGCGTTCACACGCCGAGCGCCGACCTCGAAATCGTCGAGGCGGGGCGCCCCGCGCCCGACTCGCCCGTGCCGATGAGTCCGACGGGCTGCGCGACGCCCGCGGTCGTCACCCGCGCGGTCCGCGAGCTGCTCGGCCCGGAGACCCTTCCCGTCGAGTTCGTCGACGCCGGACTCGGCGCGCCGACCGCGGCGAGCGTCCGCGAGGTCGGCGCGTCCCCGGGCGGCGACGTCCGCGACCCCGAGCCGGTCCCGGAGGCGGCGACCGTCTTCGAGCGCGCGCGCTCGCTGGCGCCCGACCTCACCGTGTCCGGTGAGGGAGCCGCCCCCGAACGCGACGGCGACGGACCCGCCGAGCTGCTCGTCGCCGAGACGATTCCCGGCGGGACGACCACCGCGCTCGGAGTCCTGACCGCGCTCGGCGAGCGCGCCGCCGTCTCCTCGTCGCTACCGGCGAATCCGATCGAGCGCAAGCGGCGCGTCGTCGCCGAGGGGCTGGACGCGAGCGGCCTCGACCCAGGCGGCGCGGCGGACGACCCGATCGAGGCGGTCCGGCTGGCCGGCGACCCCGTCCTCGCCGGCGTTTCGGGGCTGATCGTCGGCGCGGCCGACGCCGGGATCGACGTGACCCTCGCGGGCGGCACACAGCTCGCGGCCGCGGCGGCGCTCGCCCGGCACGCGGGCGTCGAGCGACCGCGCCCGTTGGCGACCACGTCGCTCGTCGCGGACGACCCCACCGCGGACCTCCCGGCGCTCGCCGGCGACCTCGACCTGACGCTCGCGGCGGCCGATCCCGGGTTCGGCGAGAGCGACCACCCGGCGGTGGCGGCGTACGCCCGCGGCGAGGCGAAGGAGGGCGTCGGCATGGGCGGGGCGCTCGCGCTCGCGGAGCGCGCCGGGGTCGGCGACGACGCCGTCCGCGAGCGGGTCGCCGCCGTGGCCGACCGCCTGCTCGCGGATCGGACGGAGTCCGACGGGGGAGACGGGACTACCCCCGCGAACGGAGGCGACCGACGGTGAGGGGACTCGTCCTCGCCGGCACGGCGTCGGGCGTCGGCAAGACGGTGGCGACCCTCGCGACGATCCGCGCGTTCGAGAACGCCGGCCGGACCGTCCGGCCCGCGAAAGCGGGGCCGGACTTCATCGACCCGAGCCACCACGCCCGGGTCGCCGGGCGGCCGTCGCGCACCCTCGACCCGTGGCTTCAGGGGAACGACGGCCTCCGACGGAACTACGCCCGCGGCGACGGTGACGTCTGCGTCGTCGAGGGAATGATGGGGCTGTACGACGGCAGCGCCGCGAGCACGGCCGAGGTGGCCGCCGCACTCGACCTCCCGGTCGTCCTCGTCGTCGACGCGAGCGCCGGGATGGAGAGCGTCGCGGCGACCGCGCTCGGCTTCGCGACGTACGCCGACCGGACCGACCACGACCTTGACGTGGCGGGCGTCGTCGCACAGCGCGCGCACGGCGGCCGTCACGAGTCGGGGATCCGCGAGGCGCTCCCAAACTCGCTCGCCTACTGCGGCCGGATCCCACCCCGCGAGGATCTGGAGATCCCCGACCGCCACCTCGGACTACAGATGGGCGAGGAGGCACCGCTCGACTCGGCGGCGCTCGACGCCGCCGCCGAGACGCTCCGGACCGACCGGCTGCTCGATGTCGCGGGCGAACCGACGCTCCCCGCGACCGGCCCGGAGGCGAGACCGGCGGGCGGCGACAGCCGAGCGAACCCCGGAGACAGCGGCGACCGCCCGCGGGTCGCGGTCGCGGACGACGCCGCCTTCCGGTTTGTCTACCCGGCCACCCGCGAGCGGCTCGCCGAGCGCGCGACCGTAGTCCCCTTCGCGCCCGCGGCCGGCGACGACCTCCCGCCCTGCGACGGCGTCTACCTCCCCGGCGGCTACCCGGAGCTCCACGCCGCGGCGCTCGCCGACGGGCCCGCGCTTGCGTCGGTCGCGGACGCCGCGACCGAGGGGACGCCCGTCCTCGGCGAGTGCGGCGGGCTGATGGCCCTCGCGGAGACGCTGACGACGGCCGACGGCGACAGCCACGAGATGGCGGGCGTCCTCCCCGCGAGCGTCGAGCGCCGGGAGCGGTATCAGGCGCTCGACCACGTCGAACTCCGCGCCCGCCGCGGCGCGCTCACGGCGGCCGCCGGGGATCGGCTCCGCGGCCACGAGTTCCACTACTCCGCGGCCGAGGTCGCCCCCGACGCCCGGTTCGCGTTCGACGTGGAGCGCGGGACCGGCATCGACGGCGACCGGGAGGGGCTGACCGAACACCGCACGCTCGGGACGTACTGTCACGTCCACCCCGAGAGCGGGGCGTTCGACGCGTTCCTCGACGAGGTGACGGGATGACGGGAGCCGCCGCGCCCGTCGGGGCCACCGAGCCGGCCGTCGCCGCGCAGGTCGCTGAACCCGCCGCCGCGCTGATTGCTCCGGCTGCCACGCTCCTCGCGCCGGTCGCGCTCGCCCTCGCGCTGGATCTCGCGGCCGCGGAGCCGCCGCACCGCGTCCACCCAGTCGCGCTGTTCGGGACCCTCGTCGGCCGGTTCGACCGGGAGTGGGGCCGCCCTCTGCTCGTCGGCGTCGCGGTCGCGGCCGGCCTCCCTCTCGCCGCGGCCGCACTCTGCGGCGGGGTCGTCTGGCTGGCCGCCGCGCACGGCCCGCGACCCGGCGGCGTCCCGGTCGCCGCCGTCGCCGCTGCGGCGGGCGTCTGCTTCTCGGTCGCGAGCCTCCGCATGCTGCTCGACGTGACCGGCGAGGTCGTCGCCGAGACCGAGACCGATCCCGACGCCGCCCGGGAGTCGGTCCGGGCGCTCGTCGGGCGCGACTCGGCCGACCTCTCTCCGGCCGCGCTCCGTAGCGCTGCGGTCGAGAGCGCCGCGGAGAACCTCGCGGACGGGTTCGTCGCACCGCTCGTCTGGTTCGCCGCCGGCGCGACCGGCGCCGTCGCGGTCGCGGCGGTCGGTGGGAGTCCCGGGGCCGGCACGACCGGCGTGACGGCCACGGTCGCCGGGAGCGCCGCGACCGTCGAGAGCGCGCTGGCGGCAGGGGTCGCGGCCGCGGCCTGGGTGAAGGCGGTGAACACGCTCGACTCGATGCTCGGCTACCGGTCGAAGCCGGTCGGCTGGGCCAGCGCCCGGCTCGACGACGCCGCGATGTTCCTGCCGGCGCGGGTCGCGGCGTGCTGTCTCGCCGTCGCGGCCCGGTCGCCCGGGAGCCTGCGGCGCGCCCGGTCGCTGGCCCGCGAGCCGGCGTCGCCGAACTCGGGCTGGCCGATGGCGACGGCCGCCGCCGCGCTCGGCGTCCGCCTAGAGAAGCCGGGGGCGTACGTCCTCGACGGCGGTCCGGAGGCGCCGTCGCCCGCGGCCGCCCGCGACGCCGTGCGGCTCGTCGGCGTCGCCGGCGGGGTCACCGTCGCGGCCGCGGCGGCGTGGGTCCTCACGCTCGCGGGGGTGGGCGCGTGGTCCTGACCAGACTGGTCGCGGCGCTCCGCGGCGCGCTCGGGTTCCTCTCCCGGATCCCCGTCGGCCGCACCGACCGCGACTGGGGGGCGTTCCGGCAGACGCCAGCGGCGATGCCGGCGGTCGGGTACGCGATCGGGGCGCTCGTCTCGCTCCCGGTCGTCGCGGCCGCGCTGGTGCCGGTTCGGGTGCCGCCGCTCACGGTCGGCGTCGCGTTCGCCGCGTGGCTCTCCCTCGTCACCGGGATCACCCACCTCGACGGCGTCGCGGACCTCGGCGACGCGGCGGTCGTCCACGGCGACGCCGAGCGGCGGCGGGCGGTCCTGAAAGACTCCGCGCTCGGCGTGGGCGGGACGGTCGCGCTCGCGCTCGTCGTCGCCGGGCTCGTCGCCGCGGGGGCGGCGGTCACGGGCGTCGCGGCCCGCTCGCTCGGCGACGCGGTCGCCCTCGTCGTCCTCGCGGAGGTGGGCGCGAAGGCCGCGACGGCGGCGCTCGTCTGCGTCGGCGACGCCCCGCACGAAGGGCTCGGGTCGGCGCTGACGGCGGCCTCCGGCCCGCGGGCGCTCGCCGGCGTCGCACTCGTGACGACGCCCGCGGCGCTGGGCGCGCGGGCGGGCCTCAGCACCGGGGGCGCCGGCGTCGTCGCGGCCGCGATCACCGCCGCGGTCGTCGTCGCCGCGCTCGCGTTCGCGTGGGCGCGCTCGCGGCTCGGCGGGGTCAGCGGCGACGTGCTCGGCGCGACGAACGAGCTCGCCCGCGTCGTCGGGCTACACGCGGGGGTGATCGCGTGGACGCTCTCGTGATGTGCGGCGGCCGCGGCACGCGACTCGACCGTGAGGGCGAGAAGCCGCTCGCGCCGGTGGCCGGGCGGTCGATGGTCGACCGGACGCTCGACGCCCTCGCCGCGAGCCGGGTCGAGACCGCGTACGCGGCCGTCTCGCCACACACGCCGCGGACCCGCGAGCGACTGGGCGAGCGGGTGAGCGGGGGCAGACGGGTCGCCGACGGCGCCGAACGAGGGGCGGGATCGGTCGAGGTGACCGTCGTCGACACGCCGGGCGACGGGTACGTCGCGGATCTTCAGGCGGCGCTGGCCGAGGGTCCGGAACCGCCGGTCCTCACGGTCGCGGTCGACCTCCCGCTGCTTGACGGGCCGGCGGTCGACGCCGTCCTCAACGCCCACGCCGCGGCCGGGGGCGAATCGTTGTCGATCCGCGTCCCCGCCGCACGCAAGCGCGGGCTGGGCGCGAGCGCCGACGCCGCGACCCGGTACGACGACGGCGACGGCGACGAAGCGGCTGGCGAAGCCGTGGACCCGCCCGACGAGCGCGTCCCGGCCGGCGTCAACGTCGTCGGAGCGATCGACGGCGCGGGCGACGAGGCCGTCCGCGCGACCCGCGACGCCCGCCTCGCGCTCAACGTCAACCGCCCCGGAGACCGTCGGCTCGCCAAGCGGATCCTCGCCGGCGACCGGGATGCCCCTACCCTCCCGAGCGGCGGAGTCGACTGGCTCGGCAAACCGGAGCCCGCCGAGGGGGGTGACCGGCCGTGAACCGCGAGCGGGCGGCGGCGCTCGGACGCGAACCCCACGGGAGTACCGACGACCCGGACCTGCTGGACTTCAGCGCGAACACGAACCCGGCGGTCCCGGCAGGCGTCGAGCGCGTCTACCGCGCGGCCTTCGAGACGGCGCGGACGTACCCGCCGGAGCCCCCGGAAGTGTTCCGGGCGGCCGCGGCCGACTACGTCGGCTGCGAGCCCGAAAATGTGGTCCCGACGCCCGGCGGGCTGGCCGCGATCCGGACGGCGATCGCGCTCGCGGTCGACCCGGGCGACTCGGCCCTGCTCCCCGCGCCGAGTTTCGGCGAGTACGCCCGCGAGGTCCGACTTCGGGGCGGCGATCCCTCGTTCGTCGACGCCGAGCGCGTCCTCGACGCCGACCCGCGCGGCCACGCCCTGGCGGTCGTCTGTACGCCGAACAACCCGACCGGGGCCGGCTACGACCGCGAGGCGCTGCTCGCGTTCGCGGAGCGTTGCCGCGCGGCCGACACCGTGCTGCTCGTCGACGAGGCGTTCCTCGGGTTCACCGAGCGCGAGTCGCTCGCGGGCACCGACGGCGTCGTCGTCGCGCGGGCGCTCACCAAGCTGTTCGGGCTCCCCGGGATCCGGGCCGGATTCGCGGTCGCGACGGGCGACCTCGGCGCGGCGATGCGGGGCGCGCGCCGGGCGTGGAACGTGAGCGCCCCGGCGCTCGCGACCGGGGAGTACTGCCTCCGGCAGACGGAGTTCGTCCGCGAGACCCGCGACCGCGTCCGCCGCGAGCGCGGGCGGCTGCGGACCGGCCTCGGCGAGCGGTACGACGTGGCGCCCTCCGCGGCCCCGTTCCTGCTCGTCGACGTCGGCGACCGCGACGTGGACCGCGTCGTCGCGCGCGCCCGGGAGCGGGGCGTCGCCGTCCGCGACGCGCGGACGTTCCGGGGCCTCGACTCGCACGTCAGGGTCGCGGTCCGCCGCCCGGCGGAGAACGACCGACTCCTCGCGGCGCTCGGCGTCGACGGCGAGGAAGACGACGACGAAGCGGACGCCGAGACGGGAGACGGCGGCGGAGGTGGGGACGCCGATGTTTGAGGCGACCGTCAGCGAGGGCGTCCTCCGGCTCCGGCGGCCGGGGACGCGCTGGCTCTCGACCGGGTGGGACGGCGGGCGGTCGCGGGCGGCGACCGCGTACAACGTCACCGTCCCGAAGGGGTTCGCCCGGACCGACCTCGGGACCTACCGCGACGAGCGGCTGGCGCGAGCGGGGTTCGCCGCCGAAGCGGACGGGCGGAGCGCCGAGGGGAGCGACGGCGACCGCGACGCGCCGCCGACGCTGTTCACGGGCGTCTCGATGGAGCACGCCCGCGGCGCGCGGCTCGGGCCGGTCGTCGCGTACGCGACGGTCGGCCTCTCGAACCCCGCGATGCTGCCGATGGAGCCGACGGACGAGGGCGAGCCGGTCGATTCGGGCGCCGACGCCGCCGGCTCGCCGGTCGACCCCCCCGGAACGGTGAACCTGATCGTCGGCGCGACGCGGCGGCTCGCCCCCGGGGCCGCGGCGAACCTCGTCGCGGTCGCGGCCGAGGCGAAGACGGCGACGCTGCTCGCGGGGGCGGGGATTCCGGGGACGACGAGCGACGCCGTCGTCGTCGCCGACGATCCGGAGGGCGAGCCGGCGGAGTTCTCCGGGAGCGCCACGGCGGTCGGCGGGGCGGCCCGCGCCTGCGTCCGGGACGCGGTCCGCGCGAGCCTGCGGTCGCGGTACCCGGACGGCGACGTGCCCGGACCGGCGGCCGACGCCGAACACGGCGTCGTCACCGGCGACCGGGCGGAGGTTTTCGACCCATGACCACGAACCACGACGACACCGACGACGAGGAACCGATCGACGCGCACGAGGAAACACCGACCGACGCCGGCGAGGGAGCCGCAGGCGACCGCGCCCGCACCCCGGGCGGCGGCGCGGCCCCGGAGCCGGAGCCGATCGAGCCGGCCGCCCCCGAGGAGTTCGGACTGGTCCAGGCGTTCTGGGGCGACGGCAAGGGGAAGACCACCGCGGCGATGGGGATGGGCTTCCGGGCCGCGGGCCACGGCTACCGCGTCCACATGCTCCAGTTCATGAAGGGCGGCGCGGACAGCGTCGAGGGCGTCAGGGGCGAATACAACGCGATCGCGGCCGTTCCGGGCTTCACCTACGAGAACGCCGGTCACTACGGCTGGCACGGCCTGCTCGACGGGTCGGCCGACGACGAGCACGAGGCGAAGGCGGCGGCCGCCTTCGACCGCGCGGAGGCGCTCGTCATGGGCGCTGCGGAGGCAGACCTGACCGAGCCGCTCGCACTCGACGGGGCGCCCGAGGCGGGCGTCCACCTGCTGATACTCGACGAGCTGCTGTACGCGGCCGACCGCGGGCTCGTCGCCCCCGACGAGGTCGTCCGCCTCGCCGAGTCGAAGCCCGAGGACCTCGAACTCGTCCTCACCGGAAGCCACGCCGAACCGGACTATCTTGACGGCGTCGCCGATCTGATCTCGAACGTCCGCAAGGTCGCCCACCCGTTCGACGACGGTCAGCGGGCGCGCAGGGGGACGGAGTACTGACGATGAGGGCCGCGCGACCGTGACCGACGCCGGCGCGGACGAGGGCGGCGGGGCCGAGGCGGACCCGGAGAGTGACGCCGACACGGTGCTGATCGCGGGTACCGCGAGCCACGTCGGCAAGAGCACGCTGGCGGCCGGGCTCTGCCGACTGCTCGCGCGGCGCGGCGTCTCGGTCGCACCGTACAAGGCCCAGAACATGAGCAACAACGCGCGGGTCGCGCTCGCCCCGGACGGCGAGTGGGGCGAGGTCGGCGTCTCCCAACACGTCCAGGCCCGGGCGGCCGAGACCGTGCCGACGACCGACGTGAACCCCGT
Source organism: Halorubrum sp. SD683 (assembly GCF_002135045.1). Lineage (NCBI taxonomy): Archaea > Methanobacteriati > Methanobacteriota > Halobacteria > Halobacteriales > Haloferacaceae > Halorubrum > Halorubrum sp. SD683. The sequence continues at coordinate 3,006 of NZ_NEWJ01000079.1, read as the reverse complement.
CCTGCTCAAGCCGCGCGGCGGCGGCGAGAGCCAGGTGATCGTCGACGGCGAGGCGGTCGCGAACGCTCCGGCGTCGGCGTACTACGACGACCACTGGGCGACCGCCCGCGACGCCGCGGTCGCCGCCCACGAGCGCCTCGCGGCCGACCACGACGTGATCGTCGCCGAAGGCGCGGGGAGCATCGCCGAGATCAACCTCCACGACCGCGACCTCGCGAACGTCGAGTGCGCGCGGTTCGCGGACGCGGCGATCCTGATCGCGGTCGACATCGAGCGCGGCGGCGCGTTCGCGAGCCTCTACGGGACCCTCGAACTGCTCCCCGACGACCTCCGCGAACGCGTGTGCGGCGCCGTGATCACGAAGTTCCGTGGCGACCCGGCCCTCCTCGAACCCGGGATCGACGAGATCGAGGCCCGAACCGGCGTGCCCGTCGTCGGCGTCGTCCCGCACGACGACCCGGGGCTCCCGGCGGAGGACAGCCTCTCGCTGCCCGACGCGGCGACCGCCGAGGACGGAAGCGGTGGCGGCGGGACCGGTAGCGGCGGCGTCCTCGGCACCGACGACGGCGTTCCGGACGACGAGGCCGTCCGGGTCGGGGTCCCGCGGCTGCCGCGCATCTCGAACTTCACCGACCTGGAGCCGCTCGCGCGCGAGCCGGGAGTCCGCGTCGCCTACCTCCCGCTCGACGCCGCGCTCGACGGAGTCGGCGCGGTGGTCCTCCCGGGGTCGAAGAACACCGTCGACGACCTGCTCGCACTCCGCGAGGCCGGCTTCGACGGCGCGCTGCGCGCGTTCGACGCCCCCGTGGTCGGCGTCTGCGGCGGGTACCAGCTGCTCGGCGAACGGCTCCTCGACGCGGCCGTCGAGGGCGTCGGCGACCGCGAAGCGGTTCCGGGGGTCGGCCTCCTGCCAGTCGAGACGCGGTTCTCGACGGAGAAGCGCGTCGAGCGCGTCACCCGGGCGGTCGACGGCGTCGGCCCGATCGCCGGCGCCGAGGGGCGCGCGACGGGCTACGAGATCCGCGCCGGGCGGACGCGGGTCCTCGACGACGGGGAGCGGGAGGCCGCGCCGACGCTGCTCGCGACCGAGCCGCTCGGTGCCGAGGGCGTCGCCACCGACCGCGTCCTCGGGACGTACCTCCACGGACTCTTCGAGACGCCGGCCGTGCGCGACGCCTTCGTCGAGACGGTCTTCGCGAGCGCGGGCCGGACGCGCCCGGACGCGACGACCGCCGACCGGTCGCCGTACGAGCGCGCGGCCGACCTCGTCGCGGACCACGTGGACCTGGCCGCCGCCGGGCTCGACGAGCTCCTCGGGTCCGCGGAGTGAGGCGACGGGGGATCCGAAGGCGGAAAGTATATTGTCCTAAACACCCAATACTGGCGCATGAGCGACGCAGCCGAAGCGAACGAATCGACGGGAGACGACGCGAAGACCGAGCGCGAGCGGATTCGCGAGCAGAAGCGCCGAGAGCTGGAAGCGCGCCTCGGCGACGGCGACGCGCTCAACGAGGGCGCCGGAACCGAGACGGGCGACGGCGGGGCGGCGACCCCGGACGAGCCGATCCACGTGAACGGACCGGACGAACTCCAGCGCACGGTCGACGAGCACGACGTCGTCCTCGTGGACTGTTATGCCGACTGGTGTGGCCCCTGTCAGATGATGGAGCCCACGATCGAGGCGCTCGCGGCCGAAAGCGACGCCGCGATCGCCAAGGTCGACGTCGACGCGAACCAGGCGGTCGCCCAGCAGCTGGGCGCGCGCAGCATCCCGACGCTCGTCCTGTTTGCCGGCGGCGAGGCGGTCGACCGGTTCGTCGGCGCGCAGGACCGGGCGACGCTCGAATCCGCGATCAACGAACACGCCGCCTGACGCGGCGGGAGAGCAGAGCCGTCAGTTCTCCGCGAGCGTCTCCTCCAAGAGCTTCCGCTGTGCGGTCGCGAGGTGCTCGGCGAACGTCGAGGGAGAGATGTCGAGCGCGTCGGCGACCGCGCTCGCGTTGGCGTCGCGGGGGCGTTCGAAGTAGCCCATGCGGTAGGCGGTCCGCAACACCTCGCACTGGCGATCGGTGAGGCGGCCGCGGTCGACGAGGGTCCGGTCCGACACCTCGTCGCCGCGCGCCGACCCCTCGACGAGGTAGCGGACCTCGACGCGCTCCGCCGTCCCGTCGAGCGCCGAGACGATGTCGCGCAGGCGTTCGAGGTCGGGGAGGTGAAGCGTCAGGAGGAGGACGCCGTCCTCGGCGCGGGCGTCCGCGATCGGGCAGTCGAGCTCCTCGATTATCCGGCAGGCGCACGCCCCGTCGCGCGGGCGGTCGTACCGGTACACCCGCTCGTCGCCGAGGTCGACGACCGAGGTGGGCGTCGGGACCCCCTCCGCGCGGTCGACCGCGTCCGGGTCGCGGGCGCGGAACTCCTCGGTGTGCGTGTCACCCACGTGCGTCCAGTTGACGCCGGTTATCGGTCCGTCGTGGACGGTCGACGCGGCGACGACCGGACACCCCTCGGTCCCGTGGATCGCGACGCCGGCGCGAACGCCCCCGTGCGCGGCCGCGACACCGTCGTCCGCCGGCTTCCCTCCGGTTCCCATCAGATCAGGGTTAGCACGACGGGTACAAATGCCTGATCCACGATACACCGGTCCCGTGACCGGGTCTCGCAGAGAACACCCGCAATACTGAGGGCCGGTCGGTATCGGTCCGCGCCCCGGAGTCGCAGCCGTGACACGAGCGATCCACGCACTCGGAGCGATCGCCCTGGCCGGCGCCGGGGGCGGAATGAGCGTCGCGGCGGCCGCGGGGTTGGCCGGCGGCGCCGGAGGCGGACCGAACCTGCTGGCCGGCGCGGTCGTCCTCGCGGTCGGCGCGGTGAGCCTCGGCGCCACCGTCGCGAGGGAGACCCGGGACGCGCTGCGGACGGACGGCTTCGGCGTCACGCGGACCGACCTCGGCAACGCGACCGCCGTCGCCGCCGCGGCGCCGGTCACGTACGCCCTCTCCGTGCGGG
>NZ_NEWJ01000078.1:0-12338 GCF_002135045.1 Halorubrum sp. SD683 | reverse complement strand
CCCCCGCCCCCGCTCCCGACGCCCGCGCCGGTGACGTTCCACTCGACGGTGTACCGGCGCCCGGCGTCCGTCTTCGAGAACGCGCGGAGCCCGTTTATCAGGCACCGCTTGAACTCCGACTTCCCCGTCGCGGTCGGGCCGTCGATCCAGACGATCGTCTCGTCGTTCCCGCGCCCCGTCGCGGCCGCGCGGAGGTCGTCGACGAACGCGTTGAGCGCGCGGGTGTTGCCCAACACGGCGTGTTCGCCGTCGTTCGCCGGGTCGTCGAAGAACCGGTACCGGTCGAGCGTCTCGCCCCGCTCGCGGACCTCACGAGTGCCGTACGACTCGACGGCCGCGAGGACGTACCCCGCCCCGGAGGCGGCCGCGGTCGGGTTCTCCAACACGCGGTCGACGTAGGACTCGAGGCTCATCGGCGGGTCGTACACCCCCCGAAGGGCGTCGTCGGCCGCGGCGACGAACCCCTCGCCGTCCGTTCGAGTGCGTTCGCTCATTTCAGTCCCCGCCGTCCGCTATCTCCGAGCGTGCGACCGCCGCGCCCGCGTACTCTAACACCTCTGCGGCGCCGTCCTCGGAATACCCGCGGTCGACCAAGGCCGAAACCCAGGCGCTCCGGTCCTCGTCGTCGAGGTCGGTCGCGGACACCAGCGCCGAGAAGTTGATGTTATGCTTCTTGTCCTCCCACAGCTTCCGTTCGAGGGCGCGCCGGAGGCGGTCGTTCTCCTGCGGGTCGAAGCCGCGCCCCTCGCGGGCGCGCCGCGAGATCCAGTTCGACACCTCCTGTCTGAAGTCGTCCTTGCGGTCCGAGGGCACGTCGAGCTGTTCCTCGACCGCGCGCAGGAACGTCTCGTCCGGCTCGGTCTCGCGGCCGGTCAGCTCGTCGTCGACGGTGTCGTCGTCGATGTACGCCATCACGTGGTCCATGTACTTCTCGCCCTGCCGCCGGAGCTCGTCCACGTCGTACGCCAGCGCGTGGCGCACGTCCTCGATCGCGCGCTCGCGGTACTCCTCGCGGACGGTCTCCAAGAGCCGCTCGTAGCGGCCGAGGTCGTCGGCCGCGATCGAGCCGTGGCCGCCGAGGTTCGCCTCGAAGTGATCGAAGACGGACAACGGGGAGAGGTGGCTGCGGTCGCGGTGGGTCGCGTCCATGATCGCCTCGGCGATCTCGTCGCCGACGAACCGCGCGGAGATCCCGTCCATCCCCTCGCCGACGTCGGCGGACTCGGCGGCGTCCTCCCGGAGCTTCCGCCGGTCGATCTCCTCGTCTTCGAGCTCGCCGTTGTACGCCTTCGCCTTCTCCAACAGGCTCACCGTCTCGTCGGTCGGCTCCTCCAACCGGGTGAGCACGCCGAAGAGGCCGGCCATCTCCAGCGCGTGCGGCTCGACGTGGACGTTGGGCACGTCGGCGTTTGCGAGCATCTTCCGGTAGATCTCCGCCTCGCTCTCGTACTCCAACACGTACGGGTAGTCGATCCGCTTGGTCCGGTCGTTGAACGCCTCCATCTTCTCGTCGCCGGTCTTCTCGCGGTACTCCGGCATGTTCGTCCGGCCGACGATCACTTGATCAATGTCGATCCGCGGGTTGTTCTTCGGCTTGATCGTCGACTCCTGCGAGGCGTGGAGGAAGTCGTAGAGGAACTCCCGCTGGAGCTTGAGCAGTTCCTCGCCGGAGAACAGGCCGCGGTTCGCGTTACAGAACGCGCCGGCGTAGTCGAACGCCCGCGGGTCGGACTCGCCATAGACGGCGAGCTTGGCGTAGTTGACGTCGCCGGTGAGCTCCGTCTCGTCCTGATTCTTCTTGTCCTTCGGCTCGAACGTCTCGATACACTCCCGGCGGTTCTCGTCTGCGACGAGCCGGACGACCTCGACGTGCTCGTCGAGGACGCGCTGGAGGTCGTCGTCGTAGTGCGCGAGCAGTTCGTTCAGGTAGAACTCCGAGGCCGGGTCCGGGTGTTGGTCGTTCCGAAGCGTGTAGGGCGCGTCGAGCCGCTCGTTCAGGTCGTCGATCACCGCCTGCCGCTGCGGCTTCGGGAGGAGGACGAGGGGGTCCTGACTCATCGGGGAGCGGACCGTGTCATCGTCCGGGTCCTGATCGTCGATCACCGAACAGAGGTCGACCCACCGGAAGGTGTACATCCGCCCCGCGTCCTCCCGGGTGTACGCCTCGAAGTAGCGGCGCACGAGCCAGTCGAAGTGCGACTTCCCAGAGCCGACCGGCCCCAACAGGAGCTTGATCCGCTTTTCGGGACCCAGTCCGCGGGCCCCGGACTTCACCTTGTTGACGAACTCGTGGATCGCCTCGTGGACCTCGCGGCCGTAGAAGACGTTCTCGCCGTCGTGGAGCGGGTCCTCGGCGGCGAGCGCGTACTCGGCGACGCCGCGCTCCTCGTCGTAGTGCGTCCCGTAGTGGTCGAACATGTCCGCGACGCGCTGGTGCGCGTTCCGCGCGATCCGGGGGTCGTCGTACAGCGCGTCGAGGTACCAGTCGAACGAGCGCGCCGCTCTGAGGTCGTCGGGAACCTCCGTCCGGTACTCCTCGCTGAGCCGTTCAAGCGTTTGTCGGTCTGCCATCGTATCACGTTCGCTCGGGGGGCGTGGCGGGGTCGCCGACGGCCGACGCGACGGCCGGAGCGGCCGCTCTTCGTGCGCATGTCAACAGCTCGTCGAGCCGCGAGCGGCGCGTCGTCGGGGCGCGCGTCGGTGTCGGTGGTCGCCTCGCCCGTATCCGAGGCTATATATGTGAGAGGGATTGCCACGGATAAGTATGTCGCCCGTTGACACGCATCACTCAGCGACCGGCGCCTGCGCCCTCACCGGATCCGACCGGTTCGCCGACGGTCCCTCGACCGGTTTTATCAGCGACCCGTGGGATCTACGGCGGCGGCGAGCGTCGGCTCTCTCGAATCCCTCGCGCGCGCCGGTTGGGCCCCGTTCGAGACGCGCGCTGTCCGCGCGCCCGTCGCTGAGAACCGGAACCATCGACCCCGGCACCCACCCTTTTGCGGGGCGCCGTCCCAGTACGCCTGTGACGTTCAGCATCTGCGTTCGCGAGCGGTACACCGACGAGGACGGCGACGACCAGACCCGGTTCGGCGTGGCGGTGACCACCCGCCTGCCGGGCGTCGGCACGCTGTGTCCCTTCGCCTCGGCCGACGGCGCGGTGGCGACCCAGTCGCTCGTCAACGTCGAACTGGGACGGAAGGGGATCGAGTACCTCGGCGACGGGCTCGCGGTCGACGACGCGCTGGAGGCGCTGTTGAACGCCGACGAGGGGAGCGCTCAGCGCCAGCTCCACGGCGTCGATGCCGACGGGACGTTCGCGTTCTCCGGCGACAAGTGTAACGGCTGGTACGGCCACCGGAAGGGAGAGAACTACACCGTCGCGGGCAACCTCCTGACGGGCGAGGACGTGGTCGAGGACACCGCGGCCGCCTACGAGTCCGACGCCCACGGCGACGCGCCCCTCGCCGAGCGGCTGATCGACGCCCTCGCCGCGGGCCACGCCGCGGGGGGCGACAAGCGCGAGGATCTCGAAGTCCAGTCCGCCGCGCTGCTCGTGTGTAACACGGAGGAGGAGACCGACGACCCGTACTACAACGACCTCCGGGTCGACGCGAGCGAGACGCCGGTGGCGGACCTCCGCGAGACGTACGAGACGGCCAAGCGCGGCTACGAGACCGTCTTGGAGAAGTACGCGGACGAGGAGACCGACGACGAGAGAGAAGCCGACGGGGCAACGGACGACGGTAGGGGGCCCGACGAGGCAACGGACGATGGTAGGGAGCCCGACGAGGCAACGGACGACGAGACGGAAACAGACGACGAGTAGAAGGCCCGCTACATCGACAGCCGCGCGAGGATCGGCAAGTGGTCGGAGGGGTACCGCCCGCGGTCGTCGCGGTCCGCGAGGGTCGCGAACGCCTCGACCGAAAGCTCTGGCGAGACGAGCGCGTGGTCGATCCGGCGGCCGTCGATGAGGCGGGCGAAGTCGGTGAGGCTCGTCTCCGGGCCGTGCCGGAGGTCGGCGGCAACGGCGGCGTCGCGAAGCGCGGGCGCGTCGTCGGTCGCCCCTCCGTCGACCGCTCCTCCGTCGACGGTCCCCCCGGTTCCGGCGTCGTCGCCGATGAGAATCCGGTGCGGCTCCGACCCGGGCGTACAGTTGAGGTCGCCGACGAGGACGACCGGGGCCGTCCCGTCGGCGTCGGCTTCGTCGCCCGTCGCGATCGCCGGGAGCCGCTCGCGCAGCAGGCGGGCGGACTCGCGCCGCGCCCGCGCGCTCACGTGGTCGAAGTGTGTGTTGACGACGCGGAGCGCGGCGTCGCCGTCGACGGCGCGCACTCGGGCCCACGTCGCGATCCGCGGGTGGGACGCGTCCCACCCGACCGACGGCGAGTCCGGGGTCTCGGAGAGCCAGAACGTCCCGCTCCGAGTGACTTCCCAGCGGTCGCCCCGGACGCCGATCGGGCACCCTTCGCCCTCGCCGTCGGTCGCGCGACCCCGGCCGACGAACTCGTACTCCGGGAGTCGCTCGCGGAGGTCGCGGCGCTGTCCGGGGAGCGGCTCCTGAAACGCGGCGATGTCGGGCCGGTGAAAGCGGACTAGGCGCGCGACGGCGTCTCGGCGGTCGTGCCAGGCGTCGTGGTGGTCGCCCCGGTTGGCGTAGCGGACGTTGTAGCTCAGCACCCGGATCGCGGTCATTACGTCGGGGGTCGCGGGCGAGGCGATTAAAATGCGCGGAGCGCGGGACGTGTCGCGGAACGAATCGAGGCCGCCGCTCCCCGACCGCTCACACCGAGAACTCGTACAGGTCGTCGCCGACATGGTGGATCGACTCGACGACTTTGCCGCTGTCGCCGACCATCGCGTCGCCGTCGACCATCGCGCGGCCCACCGCCAGCACCTTCCCGTGGGTCTCCTCGGCGATGACGACGAGGTCGCCCGCGCGGATCGCCTCGTCGGCCTCGACGATCCCCGGGCGCATCACGTCGGCGCCGTCGGAGACGAAGGAGATCGCCCCTGCGTCGACCGTCACGACGCCCGTCTCCGGGTCGAAGTCGTTCGCCCCCCGGACCGTGAGGAAGGGCTCGTCGTCGTCGACGTAGAAGACGGCGGGGTCGCCGTCGACCAAGACGAGCTCGTAGCCGGCGTCGACGAACTCCACGAACTCGAACGCCTCGCCGTCGATGTCGACCCCGAGGTGGTCGGCCACCGCCTCGCGGATCGCCGTGATCTCGTCGCTCCGGAGGTGGTGCCGAGATTTCACTTCCATGGGCGTTCCGTCGACCGCTCGGCCGATAAATGGACCGCTCCCCGCCTCGTCCGGGGGTCATTCCGCGGCGGGCGCTCCGCGGCGACGGTCTCGACTCGTTGGACCGATCAAAACGGCCTTAAACCACCTCTCCATATCCATTCGTATGCTCAACCCACTGGCGATCGTGCTCGTGGCGATCGTGAATCCCCCCGCGATCGTCCTCGCGGCGGTCGCGACGCTTCTCGTCGTCCTCGTCACCTCGGTGCGGGGGACGGGGTGGGAACCCACGACCGACGTCTCGGACGAAGTGCTCGAACACCGCGCGTCGTCGGTCCCCGAGACCGAGTTCCCGGAACCGGGTAACCGCGCGGTCGGCGGCGGCGGTGGCGGCGGCGCCATCCCGGCGGGCGGCGCCGAGGGCGGGGAGGGCGAGCTCGAAGAGGGCGGCACCGTCAGCTCCGGCCCCGGTGACATCCCCGAAGACGAGGTGGAGTACTACGAGGTCGAGTTCGTCAAGCAGGGCGAGACGGTCGAGCTCTCCAACGACGAGCCCATCCTCGAACAGGGCGAAGACGAGGGGTGGGACCTCCCGTACGCCTGCCGACAGGGCCAGTGCGTCTCCTGTGCCGGGCAGATCGCGGACGGCCCCTCCGAGGACTTCGTCGAGCACGACAACCAGCAGATGCTCGAAGAGGCCGAGATCGACGACGGCTACACGCTCACCTGCGTCGCGTACCCGCGCGACTCCTTCAGCATCGAGACCGGCGAGGCGCCGTAGGCCCGTTTCCTGGTCTCGACTCTCCCACCCGTTCTCGATTCCGCGCTCGTTCCCAGTCCTTCTCGCTCGCGACACCCTTTTTCGCGTCTCGGTCCAACGAGCCGTATGTCCGTCACCACGGCCCTCGTCGGGGGCGGCGGAGGCGTCGTCGTCGCGCTGATCGCCGCGGCCGTCTACCGCGACGCCGCGCGCGTCGGCGTCGACCTCGGCTCGCCGGCGGCGTGGGCCGCGCTCGTCGTGCTCACCGGCGGTGCGAGCCTCGTCACGCTACTCGCGGTTCCCGACGCGCCCCTACCCGGAGTCCTCGTGTTGACCGCGCTCGGGCCGCTGCTGTACGTGCTCGAACGCGACGACTCGCTGAACGGCGACGACCCGGCCGACCCCACGCGGCTCCCCAGCCAGTCCGGCGACGCGGCCGACTCGGGCGACGACGGGGAGCGATAGCGCGCTCGGCTGCCGCCGTTCCGTCTCATCGACGATGACACAGTTCCTTTCGACGCGCCCGACGGCTCCTAAACCGCAACTTTCCATACCGTCGGCGATGTATTGGGGGTAATGAGCGACGAGAGCGACGAGAGCCTCGCGGACCGGGTCGAGCGGTGGATGGTCGGACAGATGCCGATCATCCAGATGCACGGCGGCACGAGCGTCGTGCGCGAGGCGAACCCCGAGACCGGCGAGGTCGTCGTCGAGCTCGGCGGCACCTGCTCCGGCTGCGGTATCTCGAACATCACCGCCGACAACATCCGCCGCGACCTCATCATGGACTTCGACGAGGTCGACAACGTGACGGTGCGGACCGCCTCCTCCGGCGATCAGGGCGCCTCGACGGTCGAGGGCGGTCGCGGCGGCGAGCTCCGCCACGAGACCGACTCCGCGAACCACTTCTGAACGCGGCGGGCCGTCCCGCCGCGAGGCCTCTCGATTCCGCCGCCTCTCTTATAGCGACGTGAACGGCAGCGACGCGAGCGAATCGGGGCCGTAGTCGAGCGCGTCAGCCTGCGAGACGCCGTCCGGCGTCACGAGGTCGACGACCCGCGGCGCGTTCCCGGCCGCGCCCTCGCGCGCGCCGCCGAAGACGAAGGTCCCGGCTTCTTCGGCGACCGCGCGCAAGCTGCCGCGGTCCTCCGAGCCGACCACCGGCGCCACCTCCCAGCCAGAGATGTCGCCGCCGACCGCGGACTTCGGCACCGAGACGACGGCCGTGTTCGACTCGAAGCTCACGAACACCTCCGGCGTGCCGAGGTCTCCGCCGTCGGCGTCGGTGATCCCTTTCGCGAAGCCGCTGGCGTCGATCCGGTACCGCCACGGCGCGCCGAACTCGGCGGTGAGCCCGAGATCGTCCAGCGCGCTCGTGCGGCCGCCGTTCGCGTCGGGATCGCGCAAGTAGACGAGGAAGTAGTGCGGCGAGAAGTCGCCGCCGAACGCGTCGTAGAGGTTCTCAACCTCGAATGCGAACCGGTACTCTTTCTCGGTCTCTAAGACGCGGAATGAGCGCAGATCGAACGCGCCATCTCGGAACGCACCGTCCGTCGGGTATACGTACTCGCCGGGCCCGTCGTCGTCGCGTTTCGGGTCGGTCAGCTCGGCGACGACGTCGCCGGGAGCAACGGTAACCGTCTCCGCGGCGAGCTTCTCGTCGGTCTCCGGGTCGCGAACAGCGACGTCGTAGGTGCCGATCGCCGTGATCCGGTAGCCGAGTTCGACCGTCTCGTCCGTCGCGTTCGGCGGGAGCCGGACGTTGGCGAGCGTCTCGACCTCGCCGTCGACGACGATCTCGACGTTCGTGCCGCCCACGAACCCGGCGTCGTTCGACCCCGTCCCCGCGATGAACGACTCGTCGAGGTCGGCCTCCTCCGCGATCTCGATCGAGATGTCCTGTTCCGGCCGCTCGTACTCCGGGAGTCGACCGATCTCGCGGCCCCGCGCCGGACGGAACCTGACAGCAGTTCCGCCGCTCGGCGCGAGCGACGCGAGCAGCGTCGTGCTCGGGGTGACGATCGCCTCGTCGATCCGGACCCCGGTCGGGTCGGCGTCGACGCCTCCTCCGATCGCGTCCGAGTAGATCTCCGCGACGTACTTCGGGCCGTCGCGGCCGCCGCCGTTCCCGTTATTCTTCCCCTTCTCTTTCCCCTTTCCGCCACCCTTGCCGTGCCCCGGCGCGTCCCCGGACTTACCGGGTGCGAGGAAGTCGAGCGGCACGTTGACCGCGCGGCCCGCCCCGTCGGTCATGACGCCGACGTACCACTCGTCGCCGTGCCGGCGGGCGATCGCGAGGTAGTCGCCGATCGCGGCGCCGACGACGCGCGTCTCGTCCCAGCCGGCGGCCGGGACGGACTCGATGAAGGAGAACTCCGGCTTCGCGTCGAAGTTCTCGTTCTCCGGAACGTACCCCTCGTACTCGGCCGGGATCGGGGAGGGCTTGCCCGACTCGGTGACGGCGACCGCGTTGAGGTTGAATCCCCCCACGTCGCCGGTGAACCCGTCTCCGCCGTCCTCGTAGTCGAGCTCGACCGCGATCTCGGTGTCGCCCGCGTCGAGTTCCACCTCGGTCGTGAACACCCGCCAGTCGTCCCAGTAGGCGGTGAAGTCGGGTTCGATCGTCCGGCTCGCGTCGCCGACGCGGAGCGTCGCTCGCGGCCCGCCGGCGTCGATCACGCGTTGCGCGTTCTCCTCCGGCGCGCTCGCGTACCGGAGGTGGAGGTCGTATGTCCCCGGCTCCTCGACGCCGCGCACGACGTACGTCACCGACGAGCCGCTCGGTGCGCGGTTAGGGTCGACGGCGACGTGGTTCGTGCCGAACGCGTCCCGCCACGTGTCGTCGGTCACCAGTCCGTCGCGCTCGCCGGCCGCGGCTTGGAGCCCCTCGCCCACCTCGAACGTCTCGTCGACGTACCCCTCGATCCGGTCGGCGGCCATCTGGAGGCCGCTGAGGTACGTCGGGTACATCGCGAGCTGCTTGGCGCGGGTCGTCTGGACCTGGTCGCCGCGGTCGTCGCCGAAGGTCACGTCGAAGATACCCGGCTGGAAGCTCACCGGGCCGGCGAGGTTCCGCGTGAACGGGAGCGTGACGTGGTGGTCGCGGCCGACGTTCGATCCGAGCTGGCCGAACCCGTCGTACTCCTGGGCCTTCACCACCTCGCGGTTCGCCACGTTCGGGTAGGTCCGGATCTCGCCGGTCGGCTTGATCCCCTCGTGGATCTCCAGCAGCTGACGGTTCGCGGCCGCCTCACGGATCGCGAGCCGGTGGTGGTTCACCGCGAGCTGGTTGTGCTGGTTGTGGGTCGGCTCGGCGCCGTCGCCGTCGATGCCGAGCCCCGGGTCCGAGACGTACCCGTTCTTGATCGAGTTGATCCCCTCGGCCTCGTACCCCGCGAACACGTCCTCGTCGAGGATCGCGGCCTCGTACTGCGGGATGTTACCGGCCGTCTCGTTGTGGATCGTCATCTCGACGGGGTCCGGCAGCGACGCGCCGAAGTCGGTCACCTCGGGCACGTCGAAGTCCGGATAGGAGTCGTCGACGCCGAAGCCGAAGCCGGTGCCGTCCCCGGGATAGGTGTCCCACCCCTCGTTCCACCCCTCGACGAGCACGCTGTCGATCCCGTTCTCGCTCGCGAAGCGCATGTACCGCTTCATGCGCTCGGTCCGCGCACCGTGGACGTACGCGGCGGGATTTCGGTCGTTCCCGGCGATCTCGTCGTCCGACTTGTACTCCCAGTTCGCCTGCCCCGCGATCATCGTCCACCAGATGCCGACGTACTTGCGGGGCTCGATCCAGTCGGCGTCCGGCTCGCCGCCCGCGGTCGGCAGCGCCGACTCGTCGAGCGGGTCGGCGAGCAGCGGGACGAGCTGCGACTCGATCAGCCCGCCCGGCCGGTTGACGACCTGTATCGTCCGCCACGGCGTCGCCGCCGGGAGGTCGAGCGAGGCCCTCGACCCGTCGGGCAGCGGCGTGAGCTCGGTCGCGAAGGCCGTCTCCCCGTCGTCGCTGCGGGCGCGAGCGTCGCCGCCGCGTAGTCGTCGAGGTTCGCCTCGTGGACGCTGAGGTACGCGTCGCCCGCGTCCACCGTCAGCGGCGTGTGCGCGCCGGTCCGGGTCGGCGTGTCCGTCGGCCGCGTCTCGCGGCTCCCGGCCGGTATCTCCGACAGCGGCGTCTCCGCGTACTCCTGCTCGAACCGCGGATTGGTTACCTCGTTGCGGATCCACCAGGCGTCGTAGTCGGCCGCGAAGTCGACGCCGGTGTTCTCCGAGTCGATCACCGCCTTCTCCGAGTGGCTCGCGAACCCCTCCCCGAGGACGACCCGGAGGCCGACCCCGTCGTCGAACGCGCGCACTTGGAGGGTCGCGGTCCGCGCGTCCGCCGCGGGGGTGCCCGACCCGTCCGCGTCCCCGGCGGCGTCGGCGAGCCCGACGCTCAGGGCGCGGTACTCCGCGGACACCTCCTCGTACGCGCCCCACACCGGCTCCCACTCCTCGGTCGCCGACTCGCGCTCGGTGCCCGTAACCGTCACCGGGCCCGACTCCCCGTCGGCGCTCGCGCCGAACGACGGCTGATTCCGGAAGTCGAACCCGACCGTCGACGGTCCGACGTACGTTTCGCCGCCGCGAGCGACCTCGTAGGTCGGGGCTCCGCCGGTGACGTCGACCGTGACCGCGATCGATCCGTCGGGCGACTCGACCGTCTGGACCGGGTCGTCCGCCTCGTTGTCGACTCGCGCGGCGTCGTCGGCCGACACGTCTCGCGAGTAGGCCGCGGCGGCGACCAGCGCCCCCACGCTCCCGAGGAACCCCCGCCGCGTCGCGCCGTCAAACGTTTGCTGTGATCGTTTCTCACGCATTCCGTCCGCAGCGTGTATGCGATGAATAATAATGCTATTGTAACGAATCGAAGTGATTGGATTTCGAAACGACCGAGTCGACGCGCCTCGGCGCCCGGACCGCCGCCCGCCGATCCACCTCTACAGCGCGTTCTCCAGCGCCGACGCGACGCTCCGCACCTTTTCGGCCAGCGCCTCGGGGGTGTGGCCGGCCGCGACCGAATCGGCCAGCTCCTCGTCGTCGACGCGCTCAACCGTCCCGTCGGGGTGTTTCATCACGTCGACGTGGAGGTCCACGTAGCGGGCCGCGTCGGGGAACACCTCGACGGGCGTACAGACGTTGAGGTACGTCCCGCGGACCGTCCCGTCGCGGCCGCGGTACGTCGTCGGGTACCACCAGCGCCCCTCCTTCAGGCTCGTCTCGGCGACGTCGCCGGCCTCGCGGTCGACGCCGAGCCCGTCGTAGGTCCCCCCGCCGGTCATCTCGCGCTCGACGGTGACGGTCCCGTCGGCGTCGACTCCCGTCACCGTCCCCTCGCCGAGGGTGATCAGCCGGCCGTCGGGCTTCCCGTGGTCGATCCGGAGCGCGTCGCCCTCGCGCGGGCCGAACGCGTCGGCCACGACCGCGAACGGGAACTCGGCGTCGGGAGCGGGGTCGCAGAGCGCCTCCGCGAGGTCGACGCCGGCCGAGGCGTCCGCCGACCCCGCCTTCACGCGGTGGTGGCCGGGCATCGTCGCGGTCGCGGTCCGCCGCGCGTCGTCGAGTCCCGACCGGCTCTCGCGGCCGAACCAGACCCAGACGCCGGCGTTCGGCGCGGCGAGCGGGGCGTCGCGGAGCCGGCTCCGGTCGCTGACGACGCCGAGCCCGTCTCCGGTCCCGTCGTCGACTCCACTCTCGTCGTCCGCTCCGGTCGCCGCGCGTAGCCCCTCGGCGGCCTCGACGGCCGCGTCGAGGCCCGCGGTCAGCGCCCCCGTGTCGGCGTCGACGGCGGCGGGCTGCCACACCGCCCGCCAGCCCGTCGGCGGTTCGAGGTCGAGCAGGTCGAGCATCCCGGACAGCTCTCGGGCGGCCTCGTCGTCCCGGGCGTCGACCCGCGTCCCGGACCCCGGTTCGAGCGCGACGAGGTCGCCGCCGACCCGCAACTCTCCGGCGAGTTCGGGGCGACGGTCCGTCCACGGCGCGGCCGACTCGCGCACCTGGACCCGGACCGCGTCCCCCGTCTCGACCCGGGCGTCGACGGCCCCGTACGGGAGGTACCCCTCGACGGCCGCGGCGGGCGTGCCCGTCACGTCGCCGCCCTCGCCGCCGACTCGCCCGCCGCCGACTCGGAGGTCGACGACGGCGCCGCCGCCGAGCGTCTCCGTCACCTCGCCGTCGAGGACGGTCTCCGGCGGCGTCGGGTCGGGCCACGCGAGCGCGTCGCGGCCCGCGTCGGTCAGGAGATCTCGGACCGTGCCGAGCGCGCCGGCGGCGCCGTGCGCGGCCACCCCC
>NZ_NEWJ01000077.1:0-12861 GCF_002135045.1 Halorubrum sp. SD683 | reverse complement strand
CCCTGATACGGCGAGGTGTACGGCGACCCCCCGACCGGGTCGTCGAACCCCTCGGGGGGAAGGTAGATCCGCTCGCCGCCCTCCGACCGCACGACGACCGCGACGTCTCGCGTGCCGGCCACGTCGATCACCGTGCGGTCGTCGGTGACGCGCGCGTCGATGTCGATTTCGTCCATGCCCCACGTTGCGACCGGGGACGGTTTAGCCCTACCGGCCGTCCCCGACGGCGCCGCGGGCCGGTCCGTCGCCGGCGCTCACCGGTGGTGAATCCTTTTGTGCGGCCGCGCCGAACCTCGCTTCGATGGACGTCAACAGCCATGCCGAGGAGCTCGCCTCCGACCTCGGCGTCGACAAAGAGGAGGTCAAAGCCGACCTACAGAACTTACTGGAGTACAGCGTCCCCATCGACGAGGCGAAACAGAGCGTCCGCCGGAAGCACGGCGGCGGGGGCGGCGGCTCGACGCCGACGCCCGACGCCGTCGACGTGGGCGAGATCACCACCGACCACGACGGCGTGACGGTGACGGTTCGCGTGTTGACGCAGGGAACGCGCACGATCCGGTATCAGGGGGACGACCTCACGATCCGGGAGGGCGAAATCGCCGACGAGACCGGCGTCATCTCCTACACCGCGTGGCAGGACTTCGGCTTCGAGCCGGGCGACTCGCTGACGATCGGCAACGCCGGCGTCCGCGAGTGGGAGGGGGCGCCGGAGCTGAACCTCAACGACTCGACGACGGTCGCCATCGCCGACGAGGAGGTCTCGGTGGACCGCGAGGTGGGCGGCGACCGCAGCCTCGTCGACATCGCGGCCGGCGACCGCGGCCGCAACGTGGAGGTCCGCGTGCTGGAGGTCGACGAGAAGACCATCTCCGGGCGCGACGGCGAGACCGAGATCCTCGAAGGGGTCGTCGGCGACGAGACGGCGAAGCTCCCCTTCACCGACTGGCAGCCGCGCTCCGAGATCGAGGTCGGCGCCGACCTCCGGATAGAGGACGTGTACGTCCGGGAGTTCCGCGGCGTCCCCTCGATCAACCTCACCGAGTTCTCGACGGTGACGCCGCTCCCCGACCCCGTCGAGGTCGCGGAGGACGCCCCGCGGCTGTCTGTCGCGGACGCCGTCGGCTCCGGCGGAATGTTCGACGTCGAGGTCGTCGGGAACGTGCTGGAGGTCCGCGACGGCTCCGGGCTCATCGAGCGCTGCCCCGAGTGCGGCCGCGTCGTCCAGAACGGCCAGTGCCGAAGCCACGGGGACGTGGACGGCGAGGACGACCTACGGGTGAAGGCCATCCTCGACGACGGCACCGACACCGTGACCGTCGTCCTGGACGACGAGCTCACCGCCGAGGTGTACGGCGGCGGGCTCGACGACGCCCTCGCCGCCGCGAAGGACGCGATGGACAAGGAGGTCGTCGCGGACGACATCGCCGACTCGCTCGTCGGGCGCGCCTACCGCGTCCGCGGGAACCTCTCGGTCGACGACTACGGCGCGACCCTCGACGCGGCCGAGTTCGAGATTGCCGCTGACGACCCGGCCGCCCACGCCCGCGCCGCGCTCGCGGAGGTGGGCGAATGAGCGACGACGGGCCGGGCACGCGTGAGGTCGCCTACCGGGTGTTCGCCGCCGAGTTCGACGACGCCTCGCTGTCGTACTCCGAGAGCGACGAGGAGCGCGCCCCCAACTACGTCGTCACCCCGACCGGCGCGCGGGTGAACCGCCTGTTCACCGCCGGCGTGCTCACCGAGGTCGAGCGCGTGAACGACGAGACGCGGCGCGGTCGCGTCGTCGACCCGTCGGGCGCGTTCGTCACCTACGCCGGCCAGTATCAGCCGGAGGCGCAGACCTTCTTGGAGCGCGCCGACCCGCCGGCGTTCGTCGCGCTCACCGGCAAGGCGCGCACCTTCGAGCCCGAGGACTCCGACCGCGTCTTCACCTCCGTCCGCCCGGAGAGCCTCAACGAGGTCGACGCCGACACCCGCGACCGCTGGGTTGTCTCCGCCGCCGAGGCGACGCTCGACCGCCTCGCGGCGTTCGAGCAGGCCCTCGATTCCGACCTGCGCGGCGACGAGCTCCGCGCGGCGCTGGAGGCGGGCGGCGCCCCGGCTCCGCTCGCCGCCGGGATCCCGAAGGCGCTCGACCACTACGGCACGACCGCGGCATACGCAGAGGCGGTCCGCCGGCTCGCGGTCGACGCGCTCGAGCTGATCGCGGGCGACCGCGACGAGGTCCGGTCGATCGACGTCGCCCCCGACGAGGGGGACGCGACCGCGATCGGTCCGCTCCCCGACACCGACGTGACGATCGCGAAGCCGGCGGCGACGCCCGAGGCCGACGCGACCGCGGCCGCGGACGTCGGCTCCGACCCGGAACCCGCCACCGGTGAGAGCGAGGCCGAACCGACCGCCGAGGCTACCACGTCGACCGCGGATACCGACTCGTCGACCGCCGCCGTCGGATCGACCGCCGAGGCCGAGTCGCTGCTCGACGACGCGGCCGAGATGGAGGGCGCCGGATCCGCGGAATCCTCGGAAAGCGAGACGGCCGAACCGGAGGCGACCGCGACCGCCGACTCCGGATCGCTCGGCGATGCGGGCGACTCCACCGAGCCGACGGACGAGAGTACCGTGACCGACGATAGCATCACGACCGACGAAGGTGCCGCGGCCGACGACGGCGGCCTCGGCGACTTCGACGCCGGTGACGACGGAGACGACATCGGTGACTTCGACGCGGGCGGCGATGACGACATCGGTGACTTCGACGCGGGCGGCGATGACGACATCGGAGACCTCGACGCCGGGGGCGACGAGGGCGCGAGCCCCTCCCCCGACCCGGACGCCGACGGGGACGACATGTACCAGCTCGACGACGAGGAGCGCGAGGAGATCGAGTCCGAGTTCGGCACCGACTTCGCGACCGGGACCGAGGTCGACGAGCCGGGCGAGGCCGACATCGACGTGCCCGACCCCGAGGAGATCGTCGAAGAGCCCGACGACGACTCCGCGGCGGCCGCGGACGATTCGGCCGCCGCAGAGAGCCCGGAGCCCGACACCGCCGCCGCGACGGACGACGGAGATGAGGCCGAGACCGACGGAGACGCAGCTGACGACATCGACCTCGAAGCCGCGGCGGTCGCGGCGATGGACGACCTCGACGACGGCGACGGGGCGCCCCGCGAGGCGGTCGTCGAGCGCGTCGCGGACGACCACGGGGTCGAACCGGGCGCGGTCGAGGACGCGATTCAGGACGCGCTGATGAGCGGGCAGTGTTACGAGCCGGGCGACGGGCTGCTCAAGCCGATCTGATGGCGCGGGTCGAGCCGGTCGTCGGCGAGCCGGCGGCGGTGGCCGACCTCGGCGCGGAGCGCGCGCTGCTCGTCGCCGACGTCCACGCGGGCATCGAGGTCGGACTGCGCTACGAGCGCGGCGTCGAACTCGACTCCCGGGCCGACGAGCGCCGCGAGCGGCTCTGCGACCTCGTCGCCGAGACCGACGCCGACCGGCTCGTCGTCCTCGGCGACCTCGCGCACCGGATCGGCGCACCCGACGGCGACGAACGGGAGGAGCTGGAGGCCCTGATCCGCGCCGTCACCGACCGCGTCCCGATGACGCTCGTCGAGGGGAACCACGACGCGGGCGTCGCGGAGGCGTTCGCGGCCGACCTCGACGTGATCGGCCCCGAGGGCGGGCGGCTCGGTCGCGGGTCGGCCTCCGGCGTCGCGGTCTGTCACGGCCACACGTGGTCCGACCCCGCGCTCCGCGACGCCGACGTGATCTGTACCGGCCACGAGCACCCGCAGGTCCGACTGGAGGACTCGGTCGGCGGGTCGCGCGTCGAGCGCGCGTGGCTCCGCGGGACCCTCGACCCCGCGGCGTTCTCCGAGTCTGGTGATGCTCCCGGCCCGCCGGCCGATCCGCCGGAGCTCGTCGTCTTCCCCGCGTTCAACGAGCGCTCCGGCGGGACGTGGGTCAACGTCGAGGGCCAGTCGTTCCTCGCGCCGTACCTCCCCGCGGCGCTCCCCGCCGCGGACGCCTACCTGCTCGACGGGGCGCGGCTCGGGGACTACCGGGACATCTGAACGCCGCGGACCGATCGCGGAGTGACCGTTCCGCCCCGCTCCGCCGGCGAGACCGTTTTGTCCCGCGACGCGGAACCGGCCCCATGGTCACCGACCGCTCGCCCACCGCGATCGACGAGGCCGGGTGGCACTGGCTCCGGGTCAAACACGTGACGGGGTTCCCCCGCCAGGCCCGCGACGGCTACTTCCCGGCGCACGACGTGATGCGGCCGGCCGCGACGACCGAGGCGGACGCACCGGGGGTCGACGCCGGAAAGGAGTCGCTATCGGCCGGCCCCGAGACCGTCCGCGACGCCGACCGCCTCGCGCTGGAGACGACGTACCTGAGCGGGAAGTGGCTCGTCGAGCGTCCGGCGGAGGCGGTCGACGACCTCTGGGAGGCGGTGGTCGACGACGTCGCGGCCGAGCGGTTCTGGGACGCGAAGGTCGCGACCGCCGCCGGGTGCGAGGCGTTCGGCGAGTCCGACCACGCGGTGCTCGTGTTCACGCCGAACTACTTCGATCGAACGGACGTCGACCGGGTTCGACGCCGGCTCAGGGAGGAACACGGGGTGACCAAGCCGGTCCGATACCGCCCCGACGTGTACACGCTCGGCGGGGTCCACGAGGCGCGGCTCGGCCCGCTCGCCGACTCCGACGCGGCGCGGTTCCGCGCGTGAGATTCGCGTCCGGCTACTCCACCGGGCGGAACCGGAAGCCGTCCCAGTCCTGGCTCTCGGGCTCGCGGATGCCGGCGCCCGGCTCGCGCAGTTCGTCGGCGTACACCGGCTCGATCCGGTCGCCGATGTCGACGCTGAACTGGTCGCCGCCGTTGTCACTATCGTCCCCGTCGTCGCCTGTGACGCCGCCTGCCTCGTCGCGCTCGGCTATCTGTCCGAGCGCGCGGACCGGCGGCCCGTCGTAGTCGTCGCCCATCTCGAACTCGACGATTGCGAGGGTGTTCGGCTCGCGGACGCCCGGGGGCGTCGCGGTCGAGGTCGTCCACGTCACCACGCGCGCCTCGTACTCGCGGAGGTCGACCGTCCCGACGCGCTCGGCGCCGTTCGGGCCCACGGTGTGGGGCGGGTACGTGACCGTGCCGTCGGCGTACTCGGCGGCCTCGAAGGTCGGTTCGGCGCTGTCCCCTTGCCCGTCCGCGTCGGTGTCGGTCGTCTCGTGGTCGCTCATTGGCTTCCCTCCAAGATCGTGGTGGTCACGCAGTTCCCGAACCCGCCGACGTTACAGGCGATCCCCGTGTCGGCCTCGACCTGCCGCGGTCCGGCGTCGCCCGTGACCTGCTTGACTATCTCGTACACCTGCGCGACGCCGCTGGCCCCGAGCGGGTGGCCCTTGGACTTGAGCCCTCCCGACGTGTTGATCGGGAGGTCGCCGTCGCGGTCGGTGACGCCGCCGTCGACCGCCTTCCACCCCTCTCCCTTCTCGAAGAAGCCGAGGTCCTCGCTCTGGAGGAACTCCAGTATGGTGAACATGTCGTGGAGCTCGGCCACGTCGACGTCGTCCGGGCCGATCCCGGCCATCTCGTAGGCGACCTCGGAGGAGTCGACGACGCCGCCCATCGTCGTCGGGTCCGCGCGCTCGTGGACGACGTGGGTGTCCGTCGCCCCGCCGATGCCCGAGACCACGGCGTAGTTGCCGTCGGGCGCGTACTCCTCGGCCACCGACTCGGGACAGAACACGAGCGCCGCCGAGCCGTCCGTGATCGGACAGAAGTCGTACAGTCGGAGCGGGTCCGCGACGATCGGCGAGTCGAGGACCGTGTCGAGGTCGACCTCCTTCCGGAACTGCGCGTGAGGGTTGTCCACGCCGTTCCGGTGGTTTTTCACCGCGACCTTCCCGAGGCTCTCGCGGGGCGCGTCGTACTCGTCGAGGTAGAGCCGCGCCGTGAGGCCCGCGAACGAGGGGAGCGTGACGCCCTGCTTGTACTCCACCGGATGCGTGAGCGACGCGATCACGTCCGTCGCCTCCGCGGTCGTCCGGTGGGTCATCTTCTCGCCGCCGACCAGCATCGTGAGCTCGCTCGCGCCCGAGGCGACCGACTGCCACGCCGCGTACACCCCTGCCCCGCCTGAGGAGGAGGTCTGGTCGATCCGCGCCGTGTACGCCGGCTGGGCGGCGAGGTCGTGGGCGAGCGCGTTCGGGACGCCGGTCTGCCCCTCGAACTCGCCGCTGGCCATGTTCGAGACGTACAGGTGATCGAGGTCGCCGCCGTCGACGCCGGCGTCGTCGAGCGCGGCCGCGCCCGCCTCCGCCAGCAGCTCCCGGAGCCAAGCGTCGCGCTGCCCGAACCGCGTCATCGACGCGCCGACGATCGCTACGCGTTCCATGTCGGTGGGTCCACCGCGGTCGCCTAAAACGTACCTCTCCGCGGCCGCGGTGGGGTCCGTCCGTCCCGACACCGTCGGCCGCCGTCGAGGTCGCGCCTCGCCGTCTCACCCGCCCCCGGCGAGGATCTGCGAGCCCGGTTCAGTCCGCCGCGGTCGGCGCGCCGTCGCCGACCGCGTCGGTCGCGTCCTCGCGGTCAGCGGTCGCGGCCGACACCACGTCGGTGAACGCCTGTCGGCGGGCGTAGAAGAAGTAGACGTACGGGACCTTCGCCAACACGTCGAGGAAGGCGTACGTCAGCGCGGCGCCCACCCCCGTGGTGAAGCCGATCCCCGCCGGACCCATCAGCCAGACGAACGGGTACGCCAGCCACAGCAGGCCGACGTGGTTCTTCAGCAGGCTGAACAGCCCCCGCTGCATCGGGTCGTCGGGAACGGCCCGCGGGAACACCACGTACAGATACGCGAACAGCGTGACGTGGAAAATCGAGGAGACGCCGAACAGCACCCACTTGAGCGTCCCGCCCGTCACGACCGCCCCGGCGCCGAACGCGATCATCAGCGCGTCGGCGAGCATCACGCCCGCGATCGCGCGGCGGGACGCGCCGGCGACGTAGCCGATGAACCCGACCAGGAGCGGGGTGGTGACGATCCAGTCGACGTAGCGGAGGCCGACCAGCTCGGCCCCGTTGACGGTCACGGTTCCGATACCGAGCGCCATTCCGGCATACGCGAGCCCGGCGAAGCCGGGTATCACCGCCAGCGCGGCCAGGCGACCGCGGTCCTCCGACTCGCCGAGCTTCGCGTACAGCGCCGCGGTGATCCCGAGGCCGACGAGGAAGGCGACCGCCGCGATCCAGTACGCGGCGCTGACCGCGCCCGTCATCGCGCACCTCCGTCGGTCGTCGCTCGCGAGCGCGCCGTTCCGCCCCCGGTGGCCGGCCCGTCGGCGCCGGACGTCTCATCGACGGTGAACGCCGCGACCCGGTCTTGGAGCGTCGTCACGGCGTCGGTCTGGAACTCGCGCAGGGAGTCGGACACGTCCTCGACGACCGACTGACCCTCCTGTATCTCCGTCGCCGTCTGCTCCGCCGTCTCCGCGGTCTCGGTACTGAGCTCCGTGATCTCGTCGACGGAGCCGGCCGTGTCCTGTACCGTGTCGGCCTGGTCGGCGGTCGTCCGACGGATCTCCCCGAGCGAGCCGCTGATCTCGTCGACGGAGTCGGCGATCGTCTCGATGTCGGAGAGCGTCGACTCGACGGTGTCGGTCCCGGTCTGGACGCGCTCCTGTGTCGACCGGATCGACACCGTCACTTCCTCGGTCTGGTCGGCGATGTCGTCTATCATCGTATCAATCTCGTTCGCACGCGACTGCGTCTCCTCGGCGAGCTCCTTCACCTCCTCGGCGACGACGCTGAAGCCGTCGCCGGAGCCGTCCGCCCGGGCCGCCTCGATCGAGGCGTTGAGCGCGAGCATGTTGGTCTGTTCCGCTATCTCGCCGATGATGTCGACGATCTCGGTGATCTCGTCCATCCCGTCCTGAAGCTGTTCGACCCGGTCGACGGCCTGCTCCGCCTCCTCCTCGACCTCGGCCATCTCGGCCAGCGCGCTCTGGGAGGAGCTGCGGGCGTCGTCGCTCGTCGCCGCGACCGCCTCGCTTCGGTCCGACAGGTCGTCGACGGTCGCCGCGATCTCCTCGGCGGACGCGCTGATGGTCTCGATGTCGGTCGCGATGGACTCGAGCTCCGCGCGCTGGTCGCCCGCCTGTCCCCGGATCGTCGTCGCGCTCTCGGTCGCGCCGGCGACGCGCCGCTCGACCTCGTTGCTCATCTCCGCCATCTCGCCGGCGTCGGCCTCGATCCGGTCGGCCATCTCGCGGACCGTCTCCACCGTCCCCTGGAGGTCGTCCATCATCCGGTTGAACGACTCGCCCACGGTCGCGAGGCTCTCGTCGCTCTCGTCGACATCGACGCGCCGCGTGAGGTCGCCGGTCGCCGCCTCCTCCATCACCTCGGCGTACCGGTCGGCCGTCCGCCGGTAGCGGTCGGCCATCTCGGTCGCTTCCGCCCGCGCGCTCTCCAGTTCGTCTTGGGTCCGTTCCATCTCCGTTAGCCGGTCCTTCAGCGAGACCCGCATCTGCTCGATGGATCCCGCGAGCTCCCCGAACTCGTCGGTCCGGGTGGACTGTACTTCCCTGTCGATGTCCCCGTTGGCGACGCGCCGCGTCTGCGCGCCGATCTCGGTGACGCTGGCGATCGTCTCGGCCGCGTTGATCGACCCGAGCGTCAGGAGACCGGCGACGGCCGCGACGACCGTCGCGTTCGCGTCGTCGGTGGCCAGCCCGACGGCGACGATGAACGCCCCCGTCGCCACGTATCCGACGCCAAGTTTCACCCCGTAGCTGTCTTTCACCGATGCGATCGGCATGTGATCCATCAGGGAAACCGACGTGTTAAACGGCGCCCCAATACTATCAGTTCTGATATCCGGGCGCCTCGCCGAGCCTCGATCCAGGTCCTCGCGCCGCCGGGCTCACTCCGCGCGCCGGCCGCCGTGTCCCGGGTAGTCGCGTTCGAACCGGGACCCGATCTCCTCGCGGTCGATCCGGATCACGACCGGACGCCCGTGCGGGCAGGCGTAGGGGTTCTCGCAGGCGTCGAGCCGGTCGAGGAGGTCGACGACCCGGCCCTCGGTCAGCGAGGTGTTCCCCGTCACCGAGGGGTAACAGGCGAGGTCGGCGAGCAGCTCGTCGACGGCGCCGACGACCGGTTCGTCGCCCTCGGCAGCGTCGTCGACCAGCGCGGACAGGGAATCTCGCAGGAGGTCCGGGTCGAGCGCGGCGTCGAAGACGGCCGGGACCGCCGTCACCGCGACCTCGCGCTCGTCGGCGCGCTCCGCACGGAATCCGATCTCGGTGAGTTCGTCGACGAACTCCTCGAACAGCGCCGCCTCGCGGGCGGTCAACCCGATCCGGACCGGCTCCGCGAGGGCCTGCGCCTCCGCGCCGTCCGCGACGGTCGCCTTCAGCCGCTCGTAGTTCACGCGCTCGTCGGCCGCGTGCTGGTCGATCAGCACGAGCCCGTCCGGCGCCTCGGCGACGACGTACGTCTCATGAAGCTGACCGAGCACCCGCAGCGGAGGCAGCGAGTCGAACTCGCGCTCGGCCTCGGTCGCCTCGCCGTCCAGCGTCCGCTGCCGGGTCCGTGCCCGTGTTCGGGGTGCCGACCGAACCGCGTCCGCCCGGGCCCCCCTCCGGTCGCCCCCCGCCGCTCCGCTGCCATTCGCTGTCTCGTCGCCAGCCGTCGTTTCGTCTCCGACCGTCGTTCCGTCGCCGACCGTCGTTCCGTCGCCGACCGTCGTTTCGTCCCCGACTTTCGTTTGGTCGCCGACTGCCGTCTCGTCGCTGGTTGCCGCTTCGCCTCGGCTCGGCTCGCACTCCGCGCCGTCGCTCTGCCGGCTCTGCGGACTGGGTCGATCGTCGCCGCTCGCGTTGTGATTCGCGTCGCCGTCCCGGGGCTCGCCCGCGGGCTCTGCCGTTGGTTCGGCCCGGGTCCTCTCCCCCTCGCCGAGGTCGTCGACGGCCCACGCCGCGTCGTCGGACGGGTCCAGTTCGGTCGGCGTCGCGGGGTCGTCGTCGCCCTGACCCGGGTCGGCGTCGGTCACCGAGTCCGGGGTTCGGCCGGGATCTTCAGTGTTCGCCGACGTTCCGGGGTCGCCTGGCGTCCCGGAGTCGGAGACTGCCGCGGACTCGCGCCCCTCGCGGGCGGCGCGCTCGTGCTCGGTGTCCGCGCCGCCCACGGCCTCGGTGTCGGGCGTCTCGGGGGCGACCGCCGTCTCGTCGGGCGCCGACTGGCCCCGGGGCGCCGTCGACCGGATCAGGCCGTGGTCGAGCAGCGCCCCCTCGACGGCCGCCTCGACCGCTTCCCGGACCGCAGGCTCCTCGTCGAAGCGGACCTCCAGCTTGCGGGGGTGGACGTTCACGTCCACGTCGCCGGCCGGGACCTCGACGAAGAGGACCGCGAACGGGTAGCGGTCGGGGGCCAACTGACCGCCGTACGCCTCCAACGTCGCCTCGCGCAGCGCGCTCGCGGTGACGTACCGCCCGTTGACGTACGTCGAGAGGTAGTCGCGCGTCGAGCGCGTCGTCTCCGGGTGCGAGACGAGCCCCGTCACCCGCCGGACCGGTGCGTCGGCGGAGTCGTCGCCCGCGTCGGTTCCCTCCGGCGTCCATTCCACGTCGATCATCGACTCGGCGACCTCGCGGCCGTAGACGGCGAGGACGGCCGAGCGGAGGTCGCCGTTCCCCTCGGTCGCGAACGTCTCGCGGCCGTCGTGTTCGAGCGACACTGCCACGTCGGGGTTCGCCAGCGCGTACCCGGTCACCACGGTGTTGACGTGATCGAACTCGGTCGCGGTCCGCTTGAGGAACTTCTCGCGCGCGGGAGTGTTATAAAACAGGTCGTCGACCTCGACGGTTGTTCCCGCGGGACAGCCCGCCGGGCGGGCCTCGCCCACGTCGCCGCCCGCGACGGTGATCTCCGCGCCGGCCTCGGCCTCCGGGGGGCGCGAACGGACGGTGAGCCGCGAGACCGCGCCGACCGTGTACAGCGCCTCGCCGCGGAAGCCGAGCGTGGCGACGCCGCGGTCGAGGTCCTCGATGTCGCCGATCTTCGAGGTGGCGTGCTCCGCGACGGCCGCCTCCAGTTGGTCCTCGGGGATTCCGACGCCGTCGTCGCGGACGCGGATCCCCTCCGTCCCGCCCGCCTCGACCGAGACGGCGACGCGGCTCGCGCCCGCGTCGAGGCTGTTCTCGACCAGCTCCTTCACGACGCTCGCGGGCCGCTCGACGACCTCGCCCGCCGCGATCCGCTGGACGGTCCGCTCGTCCAACCGCTCGATGTCTGGCGGCTCCATTCGTACGCTCCGTCGGACGAGCGCGCACTTCAAGCCGTTGTCGGCGGTGACGGCGTGAGGGGAGGCGCTCGCGTGGTGCCGCTGTGTATACATGAACTGCGGCGGCGCGTGCCTGCGAGCGGCCGCCCTCGGCGGCCGCGAGACGGCACGCGCGAGGGAGTCGCCGGCTCCCGGAGCGAAGCGGAGGGTGCCAGCGACGAGGTTGGGGAGGGGTGAGGTGCGGTTGCGGTGCGGGGTGAGTCAAAGTGTCAGTCGCGAGGGCGAAGGCGCGCGACGCAAACACCGCAAGGAGCGAGCAGCGCGACCGACTGAGAAGCGCAGCGAGCGTGCGCCCGCCTCGCGACTGGGGCTTTACCGGTGTCTGTCGAGGTTCCACTGGCCTCAAATCACAGCGCGCAGGGAAAGTACGAACGAACGGTTCACAGGTCCGGACTGTCTCCGAAAATCGACCTTATTCAAGCGACCGCGGCCGCGATCTCCTCGTCGGTGAGGAACACATCCTCGCCGGTCTCGGGGTCGAACAGGTGGATGTGTTCCTCCGCGAAGGAGACACCGACCTCGTCGCCGGCCTCCGGCTTCACGTCGGCGGGCGAGCGGGCGAGGAAGTCCTCGGTCACGGTGAGGTGGACGTAGTTGTCGGAGCCGATCGGCTCGACGACCTCGACGGTCGAGCGCAGGTTCTCGTCGCCGCTCGGTGACTCGTCCAAGACGATGTTCTCCGGACGGATGCCCAGCGTGTACCGGCCGTTCCGGAGGTCGTGACCCCGGACGTACTCCGCGGAAAGATCGAGGTCCAGCCCCGCCTCCTCGTTCCGGATCGTCGCGCCGGCGCCGTCCGTCTCCACGTCGACGTCTCGCTCGACAGCTACACGCAGGCGGCGCGGGAGGCGGCGCAGTTCAACGACGGCCTCTACGGGCTCCCGTTCGCCTCCGAGACCGTCGCGCTGTTCTACAACGAGGACATGGTCGACGAGCCGCCGGAGACCATGGAGGAGATGGTCTCGATCATGGAGGAGTACCACGACCCGGAGAACGGGGAGTACGGCCTCTCGTACCCCGTGACGAACCCCTACTTCGTCAGCGGGTTCATCCAGGCGTACGGCGGGAACATCTTCGACGAGGGGAACCTCGAAGTCGGCGTCGACAGCGACGCGTGTAAGCGGGGCATGGACGCCCTCGAAACGCTGTCCGACTACGTGCCGGCCGACCCCGGCTACGAGTCGCAGATCGTCGCGTTCGCCGACGGACTCGCGCCGTTCGCGATCAACGGGCCGTGGGAGCTCGGCAACCTCAGCGGCGAGGTCGAGAACCTCGGCGTCACGACGCTGCCGACCGTCGACGGGAACCACCCGCGCTCGTACTCGGGCATCCAGCTGTTCTACTTCAGCCGCTCTTCAGTAGACTGGCGGAACCAGGAGTATTAGTGCCTCTGGCCTGGCAAAGACGGGTATGTGTGAAGACCGTCCTGCCTTCGGCCAGAGGCTAGCGGAACTTGCGGAACTTGGGGTAATAGAATTTCGGCCCGAGCCGCTCGACGCCATCGTCGA
>NZ_NEWJ01000076.1:0-13140 GCF_002135045.1 Halorubrum sp. SD683 | reverse complement strand
CCGTCGCTTCGAACTCCCGGACCGCCGGCTCGGCCGGCGCGCGTGAAGCGGTCATTGCCGGGTCGTGGGCACGGGCGGGTAAATAGGTGACCGCCGCGGTATCGGTTGTAAACGACCGTCGCGGTGGCGCGTGCCTGCGAGCCGCCGGCAGGCCGCGAAGCCAGCGCGCGCGAGGTCGCCGGCGCTACGCGCCGGCTGCCAGAGGGACCTTCGGTCCCTCGCTGGAGTCAGTTGCCGGAGCGAAGCGACGGCGGCTGACGAGGCTGGGGAGGTGTGCGGTGCGGTTGTGGTGTGGGCGGGCGGGACTCGAAGGGGCAGCCGCGACGGCGCGCGACGCAAGCACCGAGGGAGGGGACGGAGTGACCGACGGAGGCGCGCAGCGATCGCAGCGAGCCCTCGCGGCTGGGGCTTCGGTGGTGTTCGACGGCGATCCGTCGAGACCAATCTATAATCGGGCGGCGCCGCCGCTCGGAGCTACGAGCGAATCAAAAAACCGCCTACCCCTTATCCCTCCAGTTCGAACGCGACCTCGACTTCCGCCTGATACTCGCGGTCGGCCGCGCTGTCCAACTCGACGCCGAACTCCTCGACCTCGACCCAGTAGACGTTGTCCAGCGTGTCCTCGGCGCGGTCGATGGCGTCGTCGGCCGCGGCGTCGAAGCTCTCCTCGCTCGTCCCGATCAGCGTGATCTTTTTGAAGACCATGTCGCGTGCTGGTAGGACGCACGGGGGGATAAAAATAGGCGTCGCGGGACGGGCCCGTGGCTGAAGGACCCCTACGGACTTCCGGGCGCGCCTTCCATCACCGCGAAGTCCTCGCCGTCGTGGTCGATGCCGATGACCGCCCAGTCGTAGGGGGGTTTCGAGGCGACGAGCCGCTCTTGGAGGTCGGCCGCGCGGTCGCGCCACGTGACGAAACACCGGAGTCGCGGTGTGTCGCCCCCGTCTGCGAGATACGGGTCGAGGTCGTCGTCGTCCAGACACAGCACCGTCACGAGGACGCGCCGCCACTTGCGCTCCGCGACGAACTCGCGTCCGCCCTCGGAGACGGTGTAGCCCAGTTCGCGGAAGACGTCTCTGGCCTCGGTCGTCGGGGGGATGCTCGCAGTGGCCATCTGCCTCGAAGTTCGGCACCATCCGTGATAAACTTTCTCACGATTTCGGACAGAGAGAACCGGCTGGGCGGCCGGGAACGCCGCGGAGAGCCGCGAGCGCGTCCCGTCGCCGGAGGCTCACTCGTGGGCCGCGTCCCACTCGTCCGGCTTCCGGAGGTTTCCGCACTCGGTACACTGGATCCGGCCCATCGTGTCCATCGCGGTGTCGAACGACCCGCAGTTGCCGCAGCGGAACCCCCAGCGGGACTCCCCCGCCTCGTCCGCGAACACGAGGTAGAAGGGGCCGTCCGCGCCGCGCTCCGTGCGCGACCGGTCGGTGTACACGCGTTCCCCGTCCGGTGTCGTCGTCGCTTCCAGCGTCATACCTCTCGCTACCCGGCGGAGCGACTTAAGCGGCGGACTCGGCGGTCGGGAGAAAACGGAAGCGAAGCGGAGGCCGGAACCGCCCCGGTGACGGCGGGGAACCGCTACGTGCGGAACGACTCGCCGCAGCCGCACTCGGAGACGACGTTCGGGTTCTCGACCTCGAAGCCAGCCGCCTGAAGCCCGTGTTCGTAGTCGAGCGTGCTCCCGCCGATGTAGTTCTTGCTCGCGGGGTCGACGAACACCCGGAGGTCGTGGTGTTCCACGACGAGGTCGTCTTCCTCCGGCTCGGTGTCGAAGCGCATCCCGTAGGACAGCCCCGCGCAGCCGCCCTGCTGGACGAACAGTCGCAGTCCGGCGATGTCGGTGTCGAGCCCCTCTCCCTCCAAGAGCGAGAGCGCCTCCTCGGCGGCGTCCGGCGTCACCTCGATCGCCGGGTCGTTCCCCTCGGTCCCGGTGTCGGCCGGTTCGGTACTCATGCGAACGCGTTCGGCGTCGACACTCAAAACCCTGCCGGCGGGAGCGACCGGTCAGGTCGCTGCGTCGGCGCTCGAATCCGCGTCCGTGCTCGGATCCGTGTCAGTGTTCGGCTCCTGCTCGGGATCGGGCGCGCCGTCGCGAGCGGCCGCCGCGGGTCCGACGGCCCCGCTGACCGTCACGTCACGTTTCGGGTACGGGATCTCGATGCCCGCGTCGCCGAGCGCCACGTACAGCGCCCGGTTGAGTTCGTGTTGCGCGCGGCGGCGACGGGTGGGCCCGTTCACCCAACAGAGGATCTCGTACTGGAGCGACGAGTCGCCGAACGACCGGAACCGCGCCCGCGGCTTCGGGGAGTCGAGGACCAGCGGCTCGGCTCCCACGACATCCATCGCGAGCGCCTCGAAGGCGTCCACGTCCGTCCCGTAGGCGACGCCGATCGGGACCCGGACGCGGCGGCGGCGCCGGGGCGCAGACTCGTTCGTCACCTTCGAGGCGTTGAGCGCCGCGTTCGGCACCGTCACCAACACCTCGTCGCGGGTGAGCAGCGTCGTCGAGCGCACGCCGACCTTGATCACGGTGCCCGCCGTGCCGTCGTCCAAGACGATGTAGTCGCCGATCTTGTAGGTGTCGTCGAAGTACAGCGCGATCCCGCCGAAGAAGTTCGCGACGGTGTCCTTCGCGGCGAAGCCGACCGCGATGCCGGCGACGCCCGCCGCGCCGAGCAGGGGCGTGATCTCGATGCCCCACAGCCACAGCAGGGTTCCGGCGCTCCCCACCAGCACCGCGAGCGTCCAGACGTTCGAGAAGACGGGCGCGAAGTCGAACCGGCCGCCCTCGGCGTTGACCGCGGCGACGAGCCGGTTCACGACGCCGTTGGCCGCGTACGCCCAGACGAGGACGATCACCGACAGCGAGGGCCGCCCGAACACCGCGTCGAGCAGCCGCGGCTCGACGAGCACCGACGTCCGGACCGACGGCACCTGCGTAAGCACGTACACTCCCGCGAGCGCGGCGGTGACGACGAGCGGGGCGCGGAGCGACGAGAGGACGATGTCGTCGTAGCCGGTGTCCGTGTGCGAGACGTAGCGGCGGGCGACCCGGAGGACGACGAACTCCATGGCCAAGGCGCCGGCGACCGAGACGACGAGGACCGCCACCGTCGCCTCCAGCGCGGAGAACCCCTCAAACAGCGTCAGCGGCGACGGAAACATACCGTCCCGAGGCGGCTCCGCGAGATAACCGTTGCTACCCGCCGAATTGCGGGCGCGCCGCTACTCGAACCGCTTCCGGACGCTCTCCGCGTGCGCCTCCAACCCCTCCGCCTCGGCGAGCGAGGTGATCGTCTCCGAGAGGTCGTCGAGCGCGTCGCGGTCGAGGCGCTGGACCGTCGACGACCGGAGGAACGTGTCCACGGAGAGCCCACCGTAGCGCTTCGCGCCGCCGTTCGTCGGCAGTACGTGGTTCGTCCCGGCCGCGTAGTCGCCCGCGGCGACCGGCGAGTGCGGGCCGAGGAAGACGGAGCCGGCGTTGGTGATCCGGTCGAGAAGCGCCTCGTCGTCGTCGGCCACGATCGAGAGGTGTTCGGCGGCGTACTCCTCGGCGAACAGCACGGCCTCGGGCATCGACCGCGCGTGGAGCACGCCGGAGGCCTCGTTGTCAAGCGCGGCCCGGATCGTCTCCTCGCGCTCACGCTCGGCCGCCTGCGCCTCGACCGCGTCAGCGACCGCCGCGGCGAGGTCGGCGTCGTCCGTGACCGCGACCACGGAGGCGTTCGGGTCGTGTTCGGCCTGCGCGACGAGGTCGGCCGCCACGAGGGCGGGGTCCGCCGTCTCGTCCGCGAGGACAAGCACCTCGCTCGGGCCGGCGAGGAAGTCGATTTCGGCGTCGCCTTGGACGATCGACTTCGCGGCCGTGACCCACTTGTTCCCGGGGCCCACGATCTTCTGGACCCGCGTCACCGTCTCCGTGCCGTAGGCGAGCGCGGCGACGGCCTGCGCGCCGCCGACCTGGTACACCGCGTCGGCCCCCGCCTCGTGGATCGCCGCGAGGGTGACCGGGTTCAGATCCGCCGCCGGCGGCGTGGCGACCGCGACGTGGTCGACGCCGGCGACGACCGCGGGGATGATCCCCATCAGCGCGCTGGAGGGGTACGCGGCCGCGCCGCCGGGTACGTACACGCCGACCCGGTCGATCGGACGGAACCGCCGCCCCAGCTCCCGGCCGCCGAAGTCGTCGCGCCAGTCCTCCGGGCGCTGCCGCTCGTGGAACTCGCGGACGTTCGCCGCGGCCTCGCGGACGGCGTCGAGGACCGGGTCGTCCGCGTCGGCCAGCTCGTCGTGCGCCCGCGCCGCGTCGTCCGTCACGTCGATGTTGCCGACGGCGACCCCGTCGAACTCCTCGGCGAACTCGCGGACCGCG
Source organism: Halorubrum sp. SD683 (assembly GCF_002135045.1). Lineage (NCBI taxonomy): Archaea > Methanobacteriati > Methanobacteriota > Halobacteria > Halobacteriales > Haloferacaceae > Halorubrum > Halorubrum sp. SD683. The sequence goes on along the minus strand of NZ_NEWJ01000076.1, from coordinate 8,764 downwards.
ACGTCGCCCTCCTCGCGGACCCGCTCGACGATCTCCCGCACGTCTTCGCGGACCCCCTCGACGCCGGCGTCGCGCTCGAAGAAGGCGCGGCGCTCGGCCGGCGAGAGGTCCGCGACGGTTCGTACGTCCATACGCTTCGTGGGGGTCGGCGCGGCAAGGGCGTTCCGACTCGGGCGGCGCTGGCGGTGCCACGGCCGACCGGACAAGGCGGGCCGTCGCCGCTCACGTCAGCGGGCGGATACCCGTCAGATCGAGGAGGGCGAGGACGACGAGACCGGCGAGCAGCCCGGCCGCCGCGAAGAGGACGGGCGCCGACGCGGCGACGGCGACCCCGTAGGGCGCCACCAGTCGGGTCGTGCCGCGGATGAGGAAGGAGACGAACACGAGACCGAACGCGGCGAACGCGAGGGCGACGAACCGGGAGCGGTCCACGGGCGCTCAGTCCGTCTGGGGAACGCCCGTGCCGTGGGGTCCGTGGCCGTGGGACTCGCGGCTGGGGTCGAAATCGGTACACATGTCGTAGAACACCGCCTCGGGGTCGCGGTTCCACTGCCACTTCCAGCGGGTGCGGACCAGCAGCGACAGCTTCCGGGTGAGCGACAGCTCCGGGGTCGTCGAGACGGTGTCGTACCCGAGGTTCCGGATGAGGCGGTGGTGGTCGACGTACAGCACCGCCGCGAGCAGCACCGCGAGCTGGCAGTCCTCGGGGAGGTACTTGATCCCCGCGACGCCCTCCTCGTAGAGGCGCTCCGTGCGGGCCATCTCCTCGCGGATCGCGGCCGCGACATCCTCGTCGAACTCCAAGTCGAGGATCTGCTGCTCGCTCACGCCGTGGCGCCGCAGGGTCTCTAGGGGGAGGTAGATCCGGTCGCGCTCGACGACGTCCTCGCGGACGTCCCGGAGGAAGTTCGTCATCTGGAACGCCTCGCCGAGCTTCGTGGCGTGCGGGAGCGCCTCGGCCTCCTCCTCCGGATCGAGGTCCATGATCGACGTCATCATCCGCCCGACGGCGGCGGCGGAGCCGTCCATGTACGCCTCTAGCTCCGCGTAGGTTTCGTAGCGGTCGGTGTCGATGTCGCTCTCCATCGCGTCCACGAACGAGTGAACGTCCGCGTCGGCGATGCCGTTCCGCTCGCGCACCTCGGAGAACGCCTCCAACACGGGGTCGTCGGTCGGCTCCTCGCCGAGCGCGGCCGCCCGGAGCCGGTCGAGTTCGGCCCGCTGCTCGGCGGGGGGCGCCGTGTCTTCGGCGTCGACGACCTCGTCGGCGATCCGGAAGAATCCGTACAGCACGTACGTCGGGTGACGAATCCGCTGCGGCAGTAGCCGGGTGGCGACGTGGAAGGTCTTCCCGGTGCGGCGCTGGATCCGCTTGCTCCGGGCAACCTGCTTTTGCTCTACCATGCTGACCTCGGTGGGTCGGCAAGGAGGGTCACGTACGGGTCGCCCATCATAAAAGAAAGGTCGGCCTCCAAGAACATAACAGTTCGCACGACACAGTTCGGGTGCCGATCGACCCCGGCCGTGCCGGCGATCGACGCGGCGCGCGGCGCGACCGACGGCTCAGTAGAACGTGTCGCTACAGTCGTAGACGACGCCGTGCGCCGGACAGACGTACTTACAGTGCCGGTGGTACATCGGGGTCTCGCAGACCGGACACGGGCGACCGCCGTCGTCCGCGGGGGCATCGCTCACGGCGGACACACGCGGTCGAGAGGCAAAACCCTATCCACCGTTCACCGCGTCGAGATACCTGACCAGTCAGTCGTCGAGGGCGCCCCGGAAGCGAGTTACTCGTCCGCCAGTCGGTCGTACACCGAGCGAGCGACCGTCTCCTCGTCGAACGGGAGGGTTAACACGCCCCCCCACTCGGAGCCGGTGAGCGCCCCCACCGTTTCCCCGTCGAGCTCGACGCGCCGCACCTCGGTCCCGTCGAGCGTCATCGACACCACGAACGCCGCCGGGTCGTCGGTCGCCCCCGCCTCGTCGAGGCGGCTCCGGAACGACTCGATCCCCGCCTCGGAGAGCACGACCTGGACGAGGTACTCGCCGTCTTGGGAGAAGACGCCCTTGACGCGGTCGAGGTCGCTCGCGTCGAACAGCAGCGCGTCGGTCCCGTCGTCGCCGGTCACCCGCGCGACGAACGGCGCGTCGGGATCGACGCCGGCCGACGAGGGACCGGACCCGCCCCCTCCGTCGGCGGACGCGCCGCCCGTCGGTCCCGGACCGTCGCCGCCGATGCCGCCGGCCGCCTCGCCGTCCGTCACCGCCGTCGCGCCCGCGAAGCCGACGGCGCCGACCGCACAGACCGCGCCGAGGCCGCCGAGCACGCCCCGTCGAGAGATGTCCATACCCTGCGGTTTCGGCGAGCGGTAAAAAGGATTACACGCCGATTTCCGCGCGCGATAATTACGGAAATCCGGAACGTTCGACATCCGGAACGCTCGCCGCCGGTTACTCGGCGGCGAAGGCGACCTCGTCGCGGGTCGCCGTCTCGCCGAACAGCCACTCGGCGTGGTCGACCGCGTACTCGCGGTGGTCCTCGGTGATGTAGCCGAGCGCGTCCTCGACGACGACCGGGCGGTAGTCTCGGAGGCCCGCGCTCCCGGCCGTGTGGAGGACGCAGACGTTCGCGAGCGTGCCGCAGATCAGCAGGTCGTCGATGCCGTGCGCGTCGAGGTACCCCTCCAAGTCCGTCCGGTAGAAGGCGTCGTAGGTGTGCTTCTCGACGACGTGGTCGTCGTCGCGCACGTCGAGGTCGGCGACGAGTTCGGCGTCCCACGACCCCTCGACGACGTGTTCGCCCCACCGGTCGAACTCGTCGTAGTAGTGGGTCTCGTCGAACTGCTCGGGCGGGTGGACGTCGCGGGTGTAGACCACGCTCGCGCCGGCCTCCCGGGCGCGGTCGACGAGCGTCGTGACCGGCTCGACCGCCGCCTCGCTCGGCTCGGCGTAGAGGCTCCCGTCCGGGTGACAGAACCCGTTTTGCATGTCGACGACGACCACCGCGGTTGCTGTCGGATCGAACGCCATACCGGCGGTTAGCGCGCAGGGGGCAAAAACCGTCGTCCGTTCCGCGGGGTCCGCGCGGCGATCCGCCGACACGGCAGGGAAAAATCCGCCGGCCGCGGCGCCGAAGGAACCGACAAACTACTTACCGGGGCGGCCGATAAATCTCGTATGCGACGGGTTCTCAGCCCCTCGACCGCGGCCGCGATCGTTGCCGCGGTCGCCGTCCTGTGTGTCGCCTTCACCGCCGGCGTCGCCGCCGCCCCCGACGCCGGCGCGGTCCCCGCCGAGTCGGCCGGGAACGGCCCCGTGACGTCCGACGCCGTGCCCTCCGCGTCGGCCGAGGAGTGCGGTCCTGGTGACGGCACCGAACTGGTGGGCTGTTGGAACGGGACCCACTACGAGGAGTCGGTCGACTTCGCGGAGACCGACGGACTCAACGAGACGCAGTTGGCGGCGCTGACGGACCTGACGATGGCGCGCGTCGAACACGTCCGTCAGCGCCCCTTCCGGGAGGACGTGCCGGTCGAGACGGTCACCCGGAGCGAGTACCTCAACGACACGGCGAGCGGGAACGGCTCCGAGGCGTTCCGGCGCTGGAACGACCAGGTGTGGGAGGCGCTGTTCGTCGTCGGCGACGGCGCGAACGCCAACAGCGAGATCGACTCGGTGTTCGGCGGCGCGGTCTCTGGCTTCTACTCGCCGACGGCGGACCAGATCGTCATCGTCGTCCCCGACGGGGAGTCGCCGGATATCGACCCCTCCACGCTCGCGCACGAGCTCCTCCACGCGATGCAAGACCAGTACCACGACCTCACCGACCCGCGCTACGTCGGCGCGACGCAGGACGGCGACCTCGCGGTCGACGGGATCGTCGAGGGGGAGGCGGTCCACGTCGAGGAGCGGTACGCCGCCCGCTGCGCCGACAACTGGACCTGCGCCGAGCCGCCCGAGAGCGGCGGGGGCGGCGGCGACGTGCCCGACTTCAACTTCGGCATTCTCCAGACCGTCCTCCAGCCGTACGGCGACGGCGCGCTGTACGTCCGCGAGCTGCGCGACGAGGGGGGCTGGGCCGCCGTCAACGAGACGATGAACGACCCGCCGGCGTCGACGGCTGAGGTCATCCACCGGGACCCCGACTACGAGGAGCGCAGCGTGAGCTTCGAGGACGCCGCGACCGGCGGGTGGGAGACGTACGCGGACCAGGGGGTCGACGGCGCGGAGACAGCGGGCGAGGCGTCGATGTTCGTGATGTTCTGGTACCAGAGCGCCGGGGTGCGGTTCGACGGCGGATACGAGTATTCGGTGCTCGAGCCGGACCGGTCCCCCGCGGAGAACTACAACGTCCACTTCCGCACCGACGCGGAGCTCCAAACCCGGGGACTGTACAACTACGCGCACCCCGTGACCGAGGGGTGGGCCGGCGACGAGCTGTACCCCTACCGGAACGGCGAGCGCGACGGCTACGTCTGGGCGACCGAGTGGCAGACCGAGGGCGACGCCGCGGCGTTCCGCGACGCCTACGTGCGGATGCTGACCGCGCACGGCGACGGCGACTACGCCGAGGGGACCGTGTACGAGATCGGCGAGGAGAGCGACTTCCCCGGCGCGTACGGCGTCGAGCGCGACGGGACGAGCGTGACGATCACCCACGCGCCCTCGCCGGCGGGCGTCCTCGAACTCCGGCCGGACGCCGACCTCGCGCTCCCGGATGCGGACGGCGGGGCCGACGGCGACGGCGGTGACGGCGGGAGCGACAGCGGCGACGACGGCGACGTGAGCGACGGAACCGACGGCGCCGACGGGGCGAACAAGAGCGACGACGGGAACGGGAGCGACGACGAGAACGAGAGCGGCGACACCGCCGGCAGTACTCCCGGATTCGGGGTCGCGGCGACGCTCGTCGCCGTTATGGCGGCGCTCGGGCTGTTCGCACGGCGATCCACGTGAACTGATCCGCCGGGGATCGTCGCGCGCTCGCCGCGACACGGTGGCTTTTCGTCTCCGCGCCCGAACCGTCGAGCATGAGCGAGTTCGACATCGTCGACGCGGCCGCGATCCGGGAGGGCCGCGCGACCGACGCGTACTTCGAGCGGACCGAGGCGGCGCTGGAGGCGGCGGGGCGGAACCCGCGCGTCGTCGCCGAGGTGACCGCGGACCAGTTCCCGGACGGGGAGTTCGAGCTGTTCGCCGGCCTCGGCGACGCCGTCGAGCTGCTGGCCGGCCGCGGCGTCGACGTCGACGCGATCCCGGAGGGGCGGCTGTTCGACGGCGGGCCGGTGATGCGGATCGAGGGGCCGTACGCGGCGTTCGCGCGGCTGGAGACGTCGCTGCTTGGCTTCCTCTCGCACGCGTCCGGGATGGCGACGGCGGCGCTCGACTGTCGGGTCGCCGCGCCGGACTCCTCGGTGCTCTCGTTCGGCGCGCGCCACGTCCACCCAGCGATGGCCGCGGCGGTCGAGCGGTCCGCGCTCGTCGGCGGCTTCGACGGGTTCTCGCACGTCGCGGCCGGCGAGCTGCTCGGCCGCGAGGCGTCCGGGACGATGCCCCACGCGCTCGCCATCTGCTTCGGCCGCGGCGAGCAGGAGGCCGCGTGGCGCGCCTACGACGATGGCGTGCCGGGGGACGCGCCCCGGATCGCGCTGTGTGACACCTACTCCGACGAGGTCGACGAGGTCCTCCGCGCGGTCGAGACGCTCGGCGACGACCTCGACGGCGTCCGGCTCGACACGACCGGGTCCCGGCGCGGCGACTTCCGACACATCGTCCGCGAGGTCCAGTGGGAACTCGAGGCCCGGGGCCACGGGGACGTGGACGTGTACGTCTCCGGCGGGCTCGGCCCCGCGGACCTCCGAGACCTGCGCGACCTCGCCGACGGGTTCGGCGTCGGCGGGTACGTCTCCAACGCGGACCCGGTCGACTTCGCGCTCGACCTCGTCGCCGTCGACGGCGAGCCGGCGGCCAAGCGCGGGAAACTCTCGGGCGCGAAGTCCGTCTACCGCACCGAAGACGGCGCCCACGCGGTCGGGCTCGCGGGGCGCTCTGGCCCGGACGGCGCCGAGTCGCTCATGGAGCCCGTGATCCGCGACGGCGAGGTCGTCGCCGACGAGGCCCTCGACCTGTCGGCGTCGACGGAGCGGGCGCTCGCGGACGCGGAGGCGGTGGGGTACGGGGACGACGAGTAGTTTGTCGCACGGCGGGGCGCGGTCGGAGAGACCGGCTCGGGCCGCGCGTCACCCGGAGTCGTCCGGCGCGTCGTCGTCCGGTCCGGTGGCGCCCGAGTCGGCGCCGTCCGGGTCGCCGAACAGGCCGAGACAGGCCCACGCCCAGCCGCGGGCTCGGACGCGGCGCGGTGAGTCGGACACGGTTACGCCCTCCGGACGAGGTGGTCGCGGACCGCCCGCCGGCACTCGCGGAGCGTCTCGACGAGGCGCGCGACGGTCGAGAGGACGGGGTACGACACCGTGAAGTCGTCGTACAGGTACGCGACGGTCGATCGCTGTCGGACGCCGACCGCGGCGCCGCGGCTGGCGGTCCGATCGAGGTCGGCCTGCCGCTCCGCCAGCAGCGCCTCGCAGGCCTCGATCCGCTCGCCGAGCGCCTCGTGGCGGCGACGCAGGGCGTCGAACCCGAGCGCGGAGAGGGGCGTCTCGTCCGCGGTCGACAGCCAGTCGGTGGTCTCACGGACCGTCTCGCCGGCGGACCGGAGCGACGCCGCCTCGCGTTCGAGGGTCCGGTCGAACACGGCGAGCTCCGCGAGCCGGTCGTCGACGGCGGACGCTATCGCCGACGCGACCGGGCGGGTGAAATCGTGGTCCGTCTTCGGCGAGAGCGCGACCGCGACGGCGTCGCCCAGTTCCTCGCGGACGGTCGCGAGCAGCGGTTCGCCGTCGGAACCGTCGGGCACGCTGTGGGGCCGCACCGTCTCGGCGAACGCCTCGCGGACCCGGCGACAGCCGTCGGTCGCCGCCGCGTTCGTCGCGCCGGCGATGGCGCGGACGCCGCCGGCGCTCGGTCCCGGCCCGCCGCCGGTGCCGTTCCCGAAACCGGCGCCCCCGCCGCCGGCGCCGGTCGGCGCCGAGGCGGTCGGGATCGAGGCGAGAGCCGATCGGAACCGCTCGTACGCTCGTCGCTCGTCCGCCGTGGCGTCGCGTTCGGCCGCCACCCGGTCCCGGGCGCGGTCGACGTGCGTCTCGACGGTCACCGCGGATCACCGCCCTCGGGCGGTCGACCGTCTGCGTTGACCGTGTGAGTCATAGAGATTAGGCTAGCCTAAAACATCAAAAAGCCACCGGTTCGGGGACCGTCGGAGCGCGGGCGCCGATCTGCGCTCGGCGGTCGAGACGCGAGGGAGCGACAGACCACGAGTGAGAGGGCGCCGCGGCTCAACGGGACGCGTCGAGCGGGAAGGAACGGTTTGCGAGACGACGGGGCCGGGACGAGCGATGTCCCGGCGCGAGCGGGTCGGCCTACAGCTCCTCGACCGCGCCGCCGTCGGCGCGCTCTCGGAACACCTGGCCCTCGATGAGCGTCACCATCGTGTCTTCCTCCTGCCAGGCGGTGGGCGAGAGCTTCGCCTTCCGGCAGGTTCGCGAGAGGAACTCCGCGGCCGACCAGCCGTTCTCGACGGGGACCGTCGGATAGAGCCAGCCGTGCGCGTTACCGCTGTCGACGGAGACGCCGTGGGTGCCGATCTCGAGATCCTCAGCGGGATCGTTGGTGAGGACGGTGTTCGAGACGACGAACACCGAGACGGTGATGTTGTCGAGTTCCTTCGGCTCCACCTCGGAGCCGCAGGAGTCGCCCGAGGCGGCCTTGATGGCGGCCTCGACGATGGCGTGCCCGAGCTGGTCGGAAGTGTCCCACGCGCCGGCGCAGCCGCGGAGACGGCCCCGCCCCCGAGTCGACTGGAGCCGAACGAAAGCGCCGGTGCGGGCGTAGAACGCCTCGCGCATGCTTCCGGGCTGTTCGCGTTGCCCGTGTCGAACGAACGACTCCACCGCCTCCCGCGCGAGTTCGACCGCTCGTGCACCGTCGTCGTACGACAGCTGAACGGTCTGGGCCTCGGACATGAGAGTCCATTACGTTGCTGGCGACTTGAACGCTTCCCTTGTGGCACCGCGCTCGCGGCGTTCGCGGGGTCTTCGCCGGACCCCGCAGATTCCGCCCGGCGGACGCGCCCGACCGATCCGCTTATTCGCCGGCAGGCGAAACAGGAGAACGGACAGAGGGAGCCCGACTCCCGTGCCTCCGGCATGAGGAAAGTCCCCCCACCGGCCGGACAGGCGACCGGGCACACGCCCGGAGTCGGAGACGGCTGGCTCTGGAACAGCAACGACACCCCCCGCCCCGACCGATGATCCGCGCGAACCGACCCGCAAGGGAAGGGAGTTAACCCGGAGAGGGTACGTGGGTTTCCCACGTTGTACGTGGCTCCGCCGCGTCCGAGACGGGCGGGAACGGATGGAACGGCGAATCCTCGCCGGTGCAAGTCCGCGCCACAAGGTAGTCCGGCCGCGGCGCGGACGCTCAGCCGAATGTCGGGACGAACCGAAGGGGGCTTACTCCCCTCAGTCCGCTCACACCGACCAGCGGTGCGATCCGTCCGCGATCATCGAGAAGTGAACGCGCTCTTCGGTAGACTGGCGGAACTAGCGGAATACATTGACAGCGATACAGTCCACGAGACTGTGGATCGGTGCCCCAGTAAGGTTCAGTGACCGGAGGAAGCCGTAGGTCCGAGCGGCCTGCTCCA
>NZ_NEWJ01000075.1:0-13602 GCF_002135045.1 Halorubrum sp. SD683 | reverse complement strand
ACTGAGGACCGCAGCGAGCGTGCGACCGCCTCACGGCCGGGGCTTCGGTGGCGTTCGTGTCGGTCAGAGATTTAAAAACGGAATCTTACAGCCGATCGACCGGGGCATCGGCGGTGTTCGCCGTCGATCTGCGGACGATTATTTATAAATGACTCACTGAGACTTCGGTTATTTATTTGTCCCGTGCGTGAAGCCGCGGTCGGGCAGGGGGTCGCCGTCGGCCGTGACGCGCGCCGCCGCGTCGCCGTCCGACCCCTCAACCACGGTACCGATCCGCGTGAGGCCCGCGGGACACGCCTCGCTGACACCCGAAACGTCCTCTTCCGGCACCGCACACAACAGCTCGAAGTCCTCGCCGAAGTGCGCCGCGAGCTCGAACCGCTCCGCCGACCCCTCCGCGACCTCCTCGACCGCGGGATGAACCGGAACCGCGTCCCGTTCCAATTCGATCCCGACCTCGCTCGCCTCGGCCAGCTGGTGACACGAGCGCGCCAGCCCGTCGGAAGAGTCCATCATCGCGGTCGCCGTCCCCGCGAGCGCGAGCCCGTCGGCCACGCGCGGCGTGAACCGGAACAGCTCGTTGGCGCGCTCGATAGCCCCGTCGTCTCCCCTTTTAAATAACCGCAGCGCCGCCGCGGACCGGCCCCACTCGCCGGTGACGCAGAGGGCGTCGCCCGGCCCCGCCCCGTCTCGGGTGACGGCTCCGGCGTCGGTCACGCGCCCGACGGCGGTGGTCGCGGTCGTGAACTCGACGTGTTCGTCGAGGTCGCCGCCGACGTACTCGGCGTCGACCGCCTCGCAGACGTCGACCGCGCCCGCGACGAACCGGGTCAGCTCGTCGCGGTCGAACGCCTCGTCGGCGTAGACGGCGACCGCGGCCCGGGCGGTCGCGCCCATCGCCGCCACGTCCGACAGCGACGCGCCGACTGCGCGCCAGCCGGCTGTGTACCGCGTTGTGCCGGCCGGGAAGTCGGTCCGCTCGTGGAGCATGTCCGTCGTGATGACCGTTCCGTCGACGACGGCGGCGTCGTCGCCCGCGTGCGGGAGGTCGGCCGCGAGAGCCCGGAGAGCGTCGCGCTCGTTCACTACCCTACGCTCCGCGCGGCGGGGTCAATAAGCGATCGGTCCGGCCCGGCTCGGTCTGGCCCGGTCCGACGCCGTCGATGTCGCTCGGCGGCGTCACCGACAGTGTTGTGGACGCTGTCACCGGCGGCGAGGGGCGCGCAGCCCCGGATGTCTTCGTTTGTATGGGCCGTGTTGTCATGGAACATTTAACCGAATAAAACAACATAACGAATATTATTATTATCAATCATTATGTTTATTGGCTTCCTCCGATTTGCTCCGGTCGCAATGGCAGTATCCGTACGCGGACACGCAGCGACCCGAGGCACCGACCCGATCACCAGACGACCGCCGCAACCCCCCACACGACCCGATGACGACACCTGACGACACGCCCGACGATACGACTCGACGCACCGATCGCACGACCGACCGCACGACCGGCTCGGAGCCCGCGGAGCGCTCCGACCGGACTGCTTCTCCGCAGCCGATCCCCGGCCGTATCCCGCCCACCGAGGAGGCCGGCGCGCCGCTGGTCCCGACGATCACGACGCGCCGGACCACGGGGACGCGCTCGCCCGGCTCGCCACCCCGGGCCGACACCCGTCGCCCGACCCGTCCGCCGGCCGACGACGAGCGCGACGCGCCCATGGTCCCCGACCTGCGTCCCGCCTCGCGGACGCGGACCGACGGGGGTTCGCGATGACGGCGAACGCGACGCGCCGCTCCCGCGAGCGCTCGGCCCGGTCGACCGGCGAGGACGCGTCCCGCAGCACCGTCCCAATGGCGGGGACCGGCGACGGACCGCGCCCGGACCCGACGACGTTCGCGCCGACCGCCCGCCCCGCCGACAAACGCCGATCAGGCCGGCGCACCGCGCCGAACCGCACCGCAGACGACGACACCACGCAGTAACCCGATGAATCCCAACGAACTCGACGACGACGTCTTCACCAGAGATATCGACAACCCGGCCGGCCGCCGGCTCCGCGAGCTGTTCGAGGAGCAGGAGTACACGTTCGCGCCGGGGATCTACCACGCCCTCGACGCCCGCCTCGCGGAGATGGCGGGTCTCGACGCGGCCTACATGAGCGGCTACTCGACCGTCCTCGGCCAGTTCGGCTTCCCCGACCTGGAGATGGTCACCATGTCCGAGATGGTCGAGAACGCGAAGCGCATGGTCGAGGCGACGAACCTCCCCGTCATCGCCGACTGCGACACCGGCTATGGCGGCGTCCACAACGTCCGGCGCGCGGTCCGCGAGTACGAGAAGGCCGGCGTCGCCGCCGTCCACATCGAGGACCAGACCTCGCCGAAGCGCTGCGGCCACATCGCCGGCAAGCAGATCGTCTCCCGCGAGCAGGCCCGCTCGCGCTTCGAGGCCGCCGTCGACGCCAAGCAGAGCGAGGACACCGTCATCATCGCCCGCACCGACGCGTACGGCTCCGCCAACGGCGACTGGGAGGAGCACCTCGAACGCGGCCGGATCTACGCCGACGCCGGCGTCGACCTCGTCTGGCCCGAGATGCCCGACCCGTCCCGCGAGGACGCGGTCGAGTACGCCGAGACGATCCACGAGACCCACCCCGACCTCGATCTGGCCTTCAACTACTCCTCCTCGTTCGAGTGGGGCGCCGAGGAGGACCCGCTCACCTTCGAGGAGCTCGGCGACCTCGGCTACCAGTACATCTTCATCACGCTGTACGGTCTCCACTCGGGCGCCCACGCGGCCTACGAGGACTTCGAGAACATCGCGCAGAACGACGAGGAGGCGCAGTTCGACCTCGAAGAGCGGTACATCGGCCACGAGACGGAGAGTCACCACGAGCTCTCCTTCGTCCCGCGGTATCAGGACATCGAGGCCGAGTTCGACCCCGAGGCCCGCGAGCGGCAGGAGGAGTCGGCGGGGTTCACCGAAGACGAGAGCGACCCGATCACGGCCGAAAACGACGACTGAGCGCCCGGGAAAACCGGTGACCGAGCGCTCGGCGGCGACCGACGGCGGAGCGCTCGACGGAACCCGGCCACCGAGCGTCCCGTCGCCGTCAGTTGTCCGGAATCGCTCCCCGTTCTTTCAGCTCCGCGATGTCGCCGTCGCCGTAGCCGTACTCGTCGAGAACTGACTCCGTGTGTTCGCCGAGCGCCGGCGGGTGGCGCCGGACAGTCGTCGGCGTCCGGGAGAAGTGCATGGGCGAGCCGGGGAACGTGACGGTGCCCGCGGTCGGGTGTTCCGCCTCGGCAACCATCCCGCGCGCCTCGATTTGGGGGTCGGCGAACACCTCGCTCACGTCGCGGACGCGGCTCGCGGGCACGTCGTGTTCCTCCAGGACCGCGGTCGCCTCGGCGGTCGTCATGGACGCGAACGTCTCGCTCAGCTCGCGGTCGAGCTCCTCCCGGTGGCGGACGCGGCCCTCGTTGGTCTCGAACCGCTCGTCCGCGAGCAGGTCCGGGCGGTCGATCGCGCGGCACAGCGGCGGCCAGAACGGGTCCGACGAGCAGGCGACGACGACGTACCCGTCGCTCGTCTCGAACGCCTGATACGGGACGATGTTCGGGTGTTTGCTCCCCATCCGTCCCGGCGGCTCGCCGCTGGCGAAGTAGTTCGTCGCCATGTAGCTGGTCCAGGCGGCCTGCCCGTCCAGCAGGCTCACGTCGATCTTCTGGCCGCGGCCGTCGCCGAGTTCGCGCTCGAGGAGGGCCGCGAGGATCGCCTGCGTCGCGTACATCCCCGCGCCGACGTCGGCGAGCGCGACGCCGATCCGGACCGGCGGGCCGTCCTCGACGCCCGTGAACGACATGAACCCGCCCCGCGCCTGCATCATGATGTCGTAGGCGGGCTTGTCGCGGTCGGGGCCCCACTCGCCGTAGCCGGAAATGCCGCAGTAGATCAGCCCGGGGTTCTCGTCGACGAGGTCGCCGTAGTCGAGGTCCCACTCGGCGGTCTTACCGACCCGGAAGTTCTCGACGAGCACGTCGGCCTCGCGGGCGAGGTCCCGCGCGACCGCGCGCCCCGACTCGGTCGTCAGGTCCAACTGGATCGACCGCTTGTTCCGGTTAACGCTGACGTAGTAGGCGCTCTCTTCGCCCTCGCCCTCGCCGAACGCCGGCGGGACCCATGTCCGCGTCTGGTCGCCCTGTCCGGGCCGCTCGATCTTGAGCACTTCGGCGCCGAGGTCGCCGAGCTGCATGGTACAGAACGGGCCGACGAGCACGCGAGAGAGGTCCAGCACGGTGACGCCATCCAGCGGTCCGGTGTCGGCGTCGGGATCGCGCGCCTCACCGACCACGCGCGTTCACCCCCGCGGACCGTCGCCGAATTCGGTTCATGTGTCCCGGGTCAGTCCCGGGGGTACTGAGTGTTGCGGCGGCGTCGCGGACGGAAACCCGGGGCCGGCGAGGAGGCGGCGCCGGCGAACGGTTTCGTCAGGCCGGAAGCGTGTCGATGCCGTCGATCTCGACGTAGCCGTAGCCGCAGTCGGGACAGCGCCACTTCGTCTTCTCGCCGAGGTGGAGCGTCATCGCCGCGGTCCGGTAGAACGAACGAGACCCGCCGCAGTCGGGACAGTCCACGTCCTTTTCGAGCGCCATGTGCGCCGATCGATCCGGGCCGGTGTTGAACCTACTGATTCGGGCTCCGCCGGCCCTGTCACCACACCGGCGCGAGCAGTAGCGCGACCGTCGCCGAAATGAAGACGAGCTTGAGCGCGGTGTTGACGGCGATCACCTTCGTCCCGAACGAAGGCCCCCAGATCCCGTACTGGAACGGGATCGAGCGCCGGAACGTGGAGACGGCGAACGAGAGGATGCTCCCGATGAGCAGCGACGCGACCGCGGTCCGCGTCGTGAAGATCCCGGCTTCCGTCCCGGCGAGCGTCGCCGCGCCCGCGGTCGTGTCGAGCGTGAACACCGCGATGACCGGCACCGCGGCACCCGGCAGGCCCAGCACGCTCGTGATCGGCTCCGCCACGCTCGTCAGGGCCGCCACGTCGTAGGTCGTGACGAGCCAGATGACCAGCGTGTACACGACCGCGAGCCGCGGGACAATCCGCCGGAGGGTCCGCCACGACTTCCCGGCCGCGTCGCGCACGCGCTCCCGGTCGGTACGGTCGTCGTCCTCGGGCCCGGTCGCCTCGACGTCGGCGAGCGCGGCGCGGTCGACGTTCGACTCGGAGAGGAGGAACCCGCCCGCGACGACGCCGGTGACGGTGATCAAAAGCGCGATGCCGGCTCGCGCGCCGACGTAGACGGCGCCGGTGGTGACGCCGAGGATCGGGATCAACACCGGGACGTAGTAGGTGAACACGTGCTGGACGAAGCCGAAGAACGTGTTCATCGTCACCGCGACGAGCGTCGCGCGGTCGTCGAGCAGCCCCGACTCGCGGAACTCCGCGAGGGTCGCGTAGCCCGCGGTCGTCGACGCCGCGGTCGTGAGGATCGCCGTGCCGACCTCGTCCGGGAGGTTCGCCGGTCGGGTGAGCCACCCCGCGAGCCCGGCGACGTACCGGACCAGCCCGAACGCGACGGCGACGTTGGCGGCGAAGACGCCCCCCGCGATGAACGCCGTGATCCGGGCAAGTCGGGGGGCCACCTCCGCGAGCAGCGTCGAGAGCTCGGCGGCGACCGATTGCACGAATCAGCGTACGCGAGGGGCGCTCAAATGGCCGTCGGAACGGGCGGGCGTTCCCGGAGGGTCGGAACGTGCGCCGCCGCGCGGGGCTTATGTCCCGCCGCGGAGAACGGCCCTCCGATGGCTCCCGCCGAGGATGACATCTCGATCGATGAAAAGCGCGTGTACGCGGGCAGCGCCGGCCGCACCGACGCCCACGTCGCGACGGGGACGGGGATCGTCCGCGTCTCGCTGTCGGCCGACAAGGTCGGCGCGTTCGACATGGTCGCCCGCGACCCCGCCCGCGATGTCACCGTCCTCGCTCGCGGCGGCGGCCCCGACCTCGCCGTCGCGGCCACGCCCGACGGGCTCTCGGTCGCCGCGGTCGGCGACGACCCGACGTTCGAGTCGGTCGACGACGAGCCGGCGGTCGCGGTCGGCGCGGCGAGGGACCGTGACGACGCGCTCCTTGTCGCCCGCGAGGACGGGGCGATCGAGCGTATCAACGTCGGGGAGGGCGACGAGGCGACGGTCTCGTCGACGACGCGGATCGGAACCGTCACGGACCCGCGCGCGGTCGACGGCGGTCTCGTCGCGGGCGGGAAGGCGGTGTACCGGGTCGGTGAGCGCGGCATCACCGACGTCGGCCTCGACGACGCGCGCGACGTGGCCGGCGCCGGGATGCCGCTTGCGGCGACCGGTGTGGGGCTCTACTGGCTTGGCAACGGTTGGATGACGGCCCGGGAGGCGGTCGCGGAGGCGGTCGCGTCCGACGGCGACGGGCACGCGATGGCGGTCGTCGGCGGTGACCTGCTCGTTCACTCGGACGGGGCCGGCGAGTGGGGCGAGGAGACGTGGACGCCCGCGGACCTGCCCGTGGACGAGACGCCCGTCGCGCTCGGCTACGGCCCCGGCGTCTCGGTCGCGGTGACGGACGCGGGAACGCTCTGCGTCGACGCCGGCGACGGGTGGCGACACCAGGTGGTCGGCGTTCGCGACGTGGCGGGCGTGGCGCTCGCGGTCGTAGAATAGGCAGAGTACGTCGATGTTGACGGCTCGGTGGGAGCTCCCTCCAAATTCCCCGTCGGATTATAAACGGGATTCAGCAGGTCGGCGGTGAATACTCCCAAAGACCCAGCCGCGAATCGGGCGCACGCTCGCTGTGGTCCTCAGTCGCTCGCTTCGCTCGCTCTCTGCGGTCATTACTTCGCCTGCGCCCGATTCGCGGCTGCCCGTTTGAGTCCCGCCCCGCACCGCACCTCACGCCTCCCCAGCCTCGTCGGTGGCTCTCCGCTTCGCTCCGACCCACCGACTCCCTCGCGCGGTGCTGTCTCGCGGCCGCCGATGGCGGCCGCTCGTCGGCACGCGCCAGCGTCTCGATAGTTTGTAAGTGGGGAATATTTTCGCTCACGGACGTTTCACGCGCTCGGCAGGTCGATCTCGTCCCCGTCGGCGTAGACCGTCGGGTCCCGGATGATCCCGTCGAGGTGGAGCGGCGCATCCGTCTCGCCGCCGATCCCGACGTTGTCGCCGATCGCGATGTGGACGGTCCCGCCCGCCTTCTCGTCTAAGAGGACTGAACCGACGAGTTCCGCAACGCCGCCGTTGGTGCCGATGCCGAGCTCCGCGAGGTTGTACGCCGCGTCGCCGACCTCGTCGGCGGCGGCCTCGACGTCGGCGCGGATCGCGTCGTCGGCGATCTCGGTCACGAACCCGTCCTCCACCTCGAACGCCAGCTCCCGCCCGTCGTCGAGCAGGCCGTGGGGCATCATCGTCCCGTCGACGACGAAGGTCCCGGTCGCGCTCGCGGGCGCGACGAACACCTCGCCCGCGGGGAGGTTCGAGAAGTCGCCCGGGTCGCGGACCATGCCGGTGTCGGCGAGCCACTCGCGGTCGCCGACCTCGAAGGTGATGTCCGTGCCGGCGGGCGCGGTGACGCGGACCTCGCTGGCGTCGCCGATCTGCCCCAGCACGTCGTCGCAGGCGGCCTCGATGGCGGCGTAGTCGGCGTCGAGCCCCGTCATGAACACGTCCTCGGTGATCCCGGGCAGCGTCGCGCCGCGCGCGCCGGCGTCGCAGGCCGCGCCGCGGGCGCGGGTGTGGCTCAGGCTCTTCGTCGTCGGCGCGAGGAAGGCGTCGGCCTCCGCCATCGCGGCCGCGACCGGTGCCGGCGGCTCCGTCCCGTGCTGTTCGGTCGGGGGGTACCGGAGGAGCGTCGCGTCGTCGGTGACGGCGCTCGCGGCCGCGTACAGCGCCTCGCCGATCGGCTCGCGCTCGTCGTCGGTGACGACCGCGACCGATTCGTCGGGAGCGACGTTCAGACACTGTTCGACCGCGGTCGTCGCGGCGTCGGAGAGGTCGGCTGCCATGCCAGCGTCTCCGTTCGGCCGGGCGTTAGGCCTTGTCATCGCTGAGTTTACTCTATTCCGTAATTGAATTATTTACGTCCGGTGCCGATCGGCGTCGAATTAACCGATCGATTACTCGTGGGGTAGTTAATTTCATTTTACCCACCTCGAAAAGATTATACCGATTCCCGAGCGAGGGGCAGATATGATACGCGTGGGCGTCAACGGCTACGGCACGATCGGGAAACGGGTCGCGGACGCCGTCGCGGCCCAGCCGGACATGACACTCGTCGGCGTGACGAAGGCGTCGCCCGACTACGGCGTCGAGGCCGCGGCGCGGCGCGGCTACGACCTGTACGCGGCGGTCGAGGACCGCGTCGAAGACTTCGCGGCCGCCGGCGTCGACCTGTCCGGGATCCTCGGCGACCTGCTCGACGCCGTCGACGTCGTCGTCGACTGCGCGCCCTCCGGCGTCGGCGAGCGCAACGCGCCCGTCTACGAGGCCCACGACACGCCGGCGATCTTCCAAGGCGGCGAGGACGCCGCCGTCGCCGAGGCCTCCTTCAACGCCCGCGGTCGGTTCGAGGCGGCCCGCGGCGCGGACGCGGTCCGCGTCGTCTCCTGTAACACGACCGCGCTCTCGCGGCTGCTCGCGCCGCTCGACGAGACCTACGGCGTCGAGAAGGCGCGCGTCACGCTCGTGCGCCGCGGCGGCGATCCGAGCGAGACGGACCGCGGCCCGATAAACGACATCGTTCCCGACCCCGCGGCGGTCCCCTCTCATCACGGTCCGGACGTGAACGAGATTCTTCCCGACCTGCCGGTCGACACCGCGGCACTGAAGGCGCCGGTCACGGGGATGCACACCCACAGCGTCAACGTCACGCTGGAGAGCGACCCCGACTCGGGGGCCGTCCGCGACCTCCTCGCCGACGAGGACCGGATCTTCCTCGTCCCGGAGGCCGCGGGCATCGACGGC
Source organism: Halorubrum sp. SD683 (assembly GCF_002135045.1). Classification (NCBI taxonomy): domain Archaea; kingdom Methanobacteriati; phylum Methanobacteriota; class Halobacteria; order Halobacteriales; family Haloferacaceae; genus Halorubrum; species Halorubrum sp. SD683. Next base: position 4,604 of record NZ_NEWJ01000075.1, on the reverse strand, counting down.
GCGGGCGCGCTGAAGGAGTACGCCGCCGACGCGGGGCGGCCCCGCGGCGACCTCTGGGAGAACTGCGTCTGGGAGGAGTCGATCAGCGTCACCGGGCGAGACCTGTACCTCTTCCAGAACGTCCATCAAGAGGCCGACGTGGTCCCGGAGAACGTCGACGCGATCCGCGCGATGACGACCGACGTCGACGCGGCCGAGTCGGTGGCGCGGACGAACGAGACGCTCGGCGTGGGTCTCGAAAGTCGGCTCGGGAACGACAGGCCGGCGCGCGCGGAACTGACGGCCGACGACTGACGCCGTAGTCGCGGTCTTTTCGGTCGCTACCGTCCGGAAGCCGCCGTCACTCGGTCGGTCGCGTGACGAGGAACGTCCGGCCGCCGCGGCGTTCGAGGTGGACCTCGCTCCCGTCGACGCGGTTCACGCGGACTCGGTCCGGGAGGCGGTCGGTTCGACAGTCGGTGATGTCCACGCGCGTGGGCGTCGCGTACCGGGGTCGGTCGGCGGTGACTGCGCTCATACACCTAGTTCGGCCCGGAACGCTCCTATAACCGAGCCATCCGCGGAGTGAAAGTGAAAGTGGACGATCCGCTGCCGCTCGCCGGTGATTCGGACAGTCGGGCTCGCCGCCGGCGGTCCGCTGTCGTCCCTCTCGGCGGTCCGCTGTCGCCCTACCGCCGGAGGCCGGTCGCCTCGTCGTCCTCGACGAACCGCACCGTGAAGTAGTCGTAGCCGCCGTAGGCAGCATCGAGCGCGCCCATCCACCAGTTCCACCGCTCCACCAGCGAGGAGTCGTCCGGCGCGTCCTCCATGTGTCCGATCACCCCCGTCACGGTCAGGCCGTGGCCGCGGTCCTCGGAGGGCCGTCCGGAGTCGACGAGGTCGCGGGCCGCCCGCGAGACGGCCCGCCGCTCGGCCTCGGTCCCGCCGAACTCGTCTTCGAGCGCGCGTTCCAGACGCTGTCTGTCCATGAACGAGTTTGGGTGCGCAGGTATATGAGTCGCGTGGTAGGGGGTGTCAGGTCCGGTGTCGCGACGGGTTTGCGTCGACTCCGCGGGCGACTCACAACCGCGCCGCGAGCGCGAGGAACAGCAGCGAGAACGGGGCCGTGAGCAGCGCCAGCGCCAGTCCGCCCGCTCCCTCGCCGGCCGCAACGGCCATGAGGAGGCCGACTACGAGCGAGGACGATCCCAGCGTCGCGAGGGTGAGCCGCTCCGGGACGCTCGCCCGGTCCGGCCCGTCGCTCTCCGCCAGCACCGCGCCGAGCGCGGACTCGACCGCGTCCGCCCGGTCGCGGGGGACGAACAGCCACGGCGTCGACCGGAACCACGCGTTCCCGCGGTACGCGAGCAGGAACATCGTCGTCCACGGGAGGTCGATCCGGCGCGTCCTGACGACCGCCCCGAGGTCGTCGCTCCGAGTCCGGTCGCGCGCCGGATACGTCCGCGCGATCGCCCGCTCGGCCGGGTCGAGCCGAACGGCGACTCCCGACGACTCGGCGACCGCCGGCACGAACCAGACGACCCAGAACAGCGGCCAGAGGGCCGGCAGGAAGTCAGTCGGCAGCGCCAGCGCCGCCGCGACGACCGCGCCGAGCCCGGCCAGCGTCCAGCCGGGCCGAAGCGTCTCTGCGGCCTCGCGCAGTCGGGCGACGGACGGCTCCCCGACCGAACTCTCGCGGTACACGGCGTACAGCACCGGCACGGTACCGAGCAGAAGCGCGAGCAAGAGCGCGACCCCGACGGCGATCGCCTCGGCCCCGACGCTCGGGACCGCGAGGTCGCCGGACGCGATACCCGCGATTCCCCCGGCGGCGACGGTGCCGAAGACGACGAGGACCGCGCCGGCGATTCCGACTGACACCCCGATCGCGAGCGAGCGCAGTCGCTCGTGGCGGACCGGCCCCCACTCGATCGGGTCGGGTTCGGCGACCGTCTCGAAGACGCTCCGGTCGCCGTGGGGGTCGGCCCGGACCTCCGCGGACTCCGTGCGGTCCATCGCCTCATCGGAGGTGGAGGGCGTCCCGCGCTCGGAGGGCATACGAGCGCAGTTACCGCCGCGGTAATAAAAAGCGTGAGGCCGGCTTCCGGGTCGACTGCCCGGCTACTGCTCCGACGCGGCGGCGTCCGCGTTCGGCTCGGCCGCGTCCGTCGCCGCCCCGGAGGGCTCCGCGGGCTCGACGTTGCCGAGCCGGAGCGCGTTCCCGGTGACGCCGAGGCTCATACCCATGTCGCCGACGACGACGGCCATCGCGACGCTCACGTAGCCGAGGGGAGCGCCCGCGGCGAGTAGCGCCTTCACGGCGAGGGAGGCCCCGATATTGGTTCGGATCGTCGAGCTCGCGCGCGAGGCGAGGTCGACGACGTACGGGAGCCTGGTCAGGTCGTCGGCCATCAGCGCCACGTCCGCGGTCTCGATGGCGGTGTCGGTGCCGGCGGCGCCCATCGCGACCCCCACGTCCGCCGCCGCGAGCGCCGGGGCGTCGTTGATCCCGTCCCCGACCATCGCGACGCCGCTGTCGGTCTCGGCGGCGAGCTCACGCACCGCCGCGACCTTCTCGTCGGGGAGCAGATCCGCGCGCACCTCGTCGATGCCGACGCGGTCGCCGGTCGCCCGCGCGGTCCGCTCGTTGTCGCCGGTGAGCATCGCGACCCGGTCCACGCCGAGTTCGTGGAGGCGGTCGACGACCCACGCCGCCTCCGGACGGACTGTGTCCGCGACCGCCACGACGCCCTCCAGTTCCGCCTCGGTCCCGACGAGGACGACCGTCTTCCCCTCGGCCTGAAGCCGCGGAATCGTCTCGCTCGCTAGGTCGAGGTACTGCCCGTGGTCGCAGGGCTCGGGCTCCGCGGCGGCGCTCGCCTCGCTCCCGCGCGCTCCGTCTCCGCCAGCGTCGTCGGCGTCGTCGCGCTCCCGAACCACCCCTCCGTCAGGGCGGACGTGGGCGTGGCTCAGGTCGAAACCGAGGTCCTCGAACAGCGAGGGCTTGCCGGCGTAGTGGGTCTCGCCGTCGATATCAGCGCGGACGCCTTCGCCCGTGAGCGTCTCGAAGTCGGTGACCTCGGTCTCGTCGCTGGACCCGGTACCGGCGGCCTCGGAACCGGCGGTGTCAGTGCCCCGCACCACTATCGCCTCCGCCACCGGGTGTTCGCTCCGTCGCTCGATGGCGGTCGCGCACGCGAGCACGTCGTCGGCCTCGCGGTCGCCGAGGGGGACCACGTCGGTCACCGACAGCTCGCCGCGCGTGAGCGTCCCGGTCTTGTCGAGCGCGACGATGTCGACGTCGCCGGCCGCCTCCAGGTGTTCGCCGCCCTTGATCAGGACGCCGTTCCGGGCGGCCGCGGTCACGCCGGAAACGACGCTGACGGGCGTCGAGATGACGAACGCGCAGGGGCACGCGACGACGAGCAGGGTGAGTCCGCGGACGAACCACGTCTCCGCGCCGCCGCCGACGAGGACGGGGCCGAGCGCGGCGGTCGCGACCGCGCCGACCACGACGATCGGGGTGTAGACGCCTGCGAAGCGGTCGACGAACCGCTCGGCGCGCGTCTCCTCGCCGTTGGCGGTCTCGACGAGATCGACGACCCTCGCGATGGTCGACTCCTCGGCGGGTGCGGTGGCCTCAACCTCGAGGTAGCCGGCCTCGTTGATCGAGCCGGCGTACACCTCGTCGCCGGGCTCCTTCTCCGCCGGGACTGACTCGCCGGTGATCGGCGACTCGTCGACCGCGCCGGAGCCCTCGCGGACCACCCCGTCGAGCGGGACGCGATCGCCGGGTCGCACCGCGAGCCGCTCGCCCGTCGCGACGGCCTCGGCGGGGACCGTCTCCTCCTCGCCGTCCCGGATCACGACCGCCTCGTCGGGGGACAGCTCCATCAGCTCGCGGAGGGAGGTGCGCGCCCGGTCGATCGAGTAGCGTTCGAGCAGCTCGGCGACCGAGAACAGCACCGCGAGCGTCGCCGCCTCGAACGGGAGGTCGACGAGCAGCGCGGCGACGACCCCGACGCTCATCAGCAGGTCGATGTCGAGGCTCACCCCCCGCAGCGAGTAGAACCCGTTCCGGAGGATCGGCGGCCCGGCGATCGCGACCGCCAGCAGGTACGCGACCGAGGCGCCCGTGACGGCCCACGGCCCGAGGAAGCCGACGCCGCCGATCGTCGCGAACGTCGGGTCGAGCCCGGGGAGCAGCCACTCGAGGGCGAGCCCGACCGCGAGGAAGGCCCCGCCGACCGCGGTGGCGATCGCGCGCGGGCTCGTGAACAGGCCGTCGGCGACGCCGTCGGACTCCGCATCCGCGACCGCGTACCCCGCGCCCTCGACGGCGGCCGTCAGCGCCTCCACGTCCGTCGCCTCCGGATCGTACGTGAGGACGACGACGCCCGTCGTGGGCCGAGTGTCGACCGAGCGGACGCCCTCCCGATCGAGCGCGCCCTCGACTTTCCCCGCGCACGACGAGCAGTCCATGTCCGGCACCGCGAGCCGGAGCTGCGCTCCCGTCGGCGCGCTCCCGTCCGACTCGTCGGGATCGGCTGTCGGGTTCGATTCGCTCATTAGCTGAACGTCGCTCCCGGAGCGTTATTAATCTAGCTACCACATAGAGGCATTAT